>NZ_RJTZ01000186.1:0-3142 GCF_024343515.1 Aquitalea sp. S1-19
CTTCCAGTTCTTCCCAGCGCGCGAGTTTATCCAGCATGGCAAGCTCGATTTCCTCGATACGCAACTGCCAGGTATGGGCTTGTTGCGGCTGTTCGCGAAATACGGCAGGGTCCAGCAGTTTTTGTGTCAACTCGGCCTGCTCGCCTTCCAGTGCGGCAATTTCATCCGGCAACTGGGTCAGCTCGCGCGTTTCATTAAACGATAGTTTGTTGCGGCTGGCCTTGTTGCGTTCGGCCTTGGCTGTGCTGGCGGCTACCGGCTTGGCTGTGGCTTCGGCCGGTTTCATGGCCGCCATGCGCGCCTTGGTGTCTACCCAGTCCTGATAACCGCCCGGGTATTCTTCCAGTTTGCCGTCGCCTTCAAACACGATGGTCTGGGTGACGACATTGTCGAGGAAGGCGCGGTCATGGCTGACCAGAAACACGGTGCCTGCGTACTGGGTGATCAGTTCTTCCAGCAACTCAAGCGTATCGATATCCAGATCGTTGGTCGGTTCATCCAGCACCAGCACATTGGCCGGGCGGGTAAACAGGCGTGCCAGCAGCAGGCGGTTGCGCTCGCCACCGGACAGCGATTTGACCGGGCTGCGCGCACGCGCAGGCTCGAACAAAAAGTCTTCCAGATAGCTCATCACATGCTTTCTGTGGCCGGCGACTTCGATAAAGTCGTTGCCCTGGCTGATGACGTCGGCCACGCTCATTTCTTCGTCCAGCTGGGTGCGGAACTGGTCGAAGTAGGCAATATCAAGTTTGGTGCCGCGCTTGATGTCGCCGCTATCGGCTTCCAGCTCCCCCAGAATCAGCTTGAGCAAGGTGGTTTTGCCGGCGCCATTGGGGCCGATCAGGCCGATCTTGTCGCCGCGCAGGATGCGGGTGGTGAAGTCGCGGATCAGGGTGCGGCTGCCAAAGCCCTTGCTGACATGTTCCAGCTCGGCGACCAGCTTGCCCGAACGCTCGCCCGGATCTAGCTGGAAGTTGACCTGACCCACGCGCTCGCGCCGTTGTGAACGGGCGACACGCAGCGCTTCCAGACGGCGTACGCGGCCTTCGTTACGGGTGCGGCGCGCTTCGACGCCCTTGCGTATCCAGGCTTCTTCCTGGGCATGGAATTTGTCGAACAGGCGGGCCTGCTCGGCTTCGATGGCCAGTTCTTCCGCCTTTTTGACGTGGTAGGCGGAGAAGCTGCCGGGATAGCTGCGCAGAATGCCGCGATCCAGCTCGATAATGCGGGTGGCGACATTGTCAAGGAAGCGGCGGTCGTGGGTGACCAGCAAGACCGAGCCGGCAAAGCCCTTGAGCAGGCCTTCCAGCCATTCGATGGCGGAAACGTCCAGATGGTTGGTCGGTTCGTCCAGTAGCAACACATCCGGTTTGGCCGCCAGTGCGCGCGCCAGCGCCACACGCTTTTTCCAGCCGCCGGACAGGGCGCTGATCTTGACGTCGGGTTTGAGCTCGAGGTGGGACAAGGTGGTGGCAATCAGCGCATCGAACGCCCAGCCGTCACGCAGTTCGATCTCGTGCTGGATATGCGTCATGCGGTGCATCAGGGTGTCAAAGTCGGCATCGGGCTGGGTCAGCGCATCGGCCAGCGTATGATATTCGGCCAGAAAGGCCTTGAGTTCGCCCAGACCCTCGGATACGGCTTCGAATACCGTATGCTCGGGATTGAATTCGGGCTCTTGTGGTACCCAGCCTATATTCAGGTTGCCCTGGATATTGATGCGGCCATCGTCGAGACGCACCATGCCGGCGATGGATTTGATCAGGGAAGATTTGCCGGCGCCGTTGCGGCCGATCAGGCCGACGACTTCGCCTGCCTCCAGGGAAAAATCGACACGGTCCAGTAGGGCGTGGTGTCCGAAGGCAAGGCAAGCCTTCTCGACAGAAATGAGGGCCATGGATGGCTCGCTGGGTAGTTTGGGATGGCGCGATTGTAGCACGCCATGCGCGCCTGCCTTCGCTACGCCGTGCTAGCCATGTACAATGCGCGCCGTGATGGCCTGCCTTTAATTTTCCGCCATCGCGTTTTGCCCGTCACCCAAGGATAAACCATGTATTTCGTTGATCGCTCCGTCGCCATTATCAAACCGCGCGCGCCTTTTCTTGCGTGGCTGCGTACCGTATCCGGCGAGGACATGATAGATCTGACGCTGGACAGCCTGCGTGCCGACTGTACCGCCATGCTTTTGCCCGAGTTTGACGAGCCGGAGCAGGCGGTTGCCTATATCGACGAAATGGCCGAGCAGCTATTCCGTATGGAGCTGGCCAGCTGGCACGAAGACGAGTCGGCCTGGCCTGCTGATATCTCGCTGCTGGCGTTCTGGCAGTGGTTCGATGTCGAGTTCCACAGCATGGTGCTGGACAGCGTGGACGCCGATATTCTGAATACGCCGACGACCGAGCTGTAAGCTGGCATGGCGCTGCGGCCGTTTCGCGTGACTTTACGCCGGTCGCTGCTGGCGCTGCTGCTGTTTTGCCTGCTGGCCTCAAGCCTTGCGCTGGCGGTGCTGTACTGCAATGGACCGTGGGTCCTGCTGCTACTGGATGCAGCCTTGCTGCTGGCTTGCCTGCAAAGCGAGGGCTGGCTCGCCAATCGCCGCCGGCCCTTGTGTCTGGACGTCAGCGCCTCGGGCGTACTGAGCGCGGTTTTTCCGGATAGGAGCGAGCTCTGGCTGCTGGATGGCAATAGCCGCAGCAGTCCATGGCTGAGTGTCGTGATGGCACATGCCGGCAGTCAAAGGCGCAGGCTCACGCTATGGCCGGACAGCGCAGACGCCGATGCCTTGCGTAAGCTGCGCGTCTTTTTGCGCTGGCAGCCGGATGCGCGCAGGCCCTGATCCTCCCCCGACCCCATAATGAGAGTTGTCACCATGATGATACCCAACGCCAGTTCCACGCTTGAACAGTGGCTTGCCTATCTGGAAGCCGCCCACCCGGTCACTATCGATATGGGACTTGCCCGGGTGAGTGCGGTCAAGGCTGCCATGCAGCTGGATACCGATTTCCCCGTGGTCTTGATAGGCGGCACCAATGGCAAGGGTTCGGTCGCAGCCATGCTGTCGACCATCCTGAATCGCGCCGGCTTCAAAGTGGGCACCTATACCTCGCCGCATATCAATGACTACAACGAACGCGTCGCGATC
>NZ_RJTZ01000187.1:0-3115 GCF_024343515.1 Aquitalea sp. S1-19
ACCCTGCCAGCAACATCGCCACCCTGAGCAGTCCCTGCCACGGCTCGCCCTGCGCCGCGCCCTTGATCTGGCGGTCGACTTCGGCGCACTGGGTCAGCGCATCCATCAGTTTACGCGGGCCTATGCGGCGCAGTGCCGGCTCGGCCAGTTTCTGCCGCTCGCCCCATAGCTTGAGCTCGCGCGCCATTTCGCGGGCGTTGCGCCCGTCCTTGATGCCTTGGCGCAGCTTGAGCAGCATGCGGATATCTTCGGCCAGCGCCCACAGCACCAGCACCGGCGCCTCGCCCTCGGCTTCCAGCCCTTCCAGCATGCGCGCCACGCGGGGCGCATCGCCTTGCAGCCAGGCCGACGACAAATGGAACACATCGAAGCGCGCCACATTGGCCACCGCCTCGCGGACATCGGCCAGCTTCAGTTCGCCTTGCGGATACAGCAATGCCAGCTTGTCGACTTCCTGACGCGCGGCCAGCAGATTGCCCTCGACCCGGTCGACAAAGAAGGCCAGCGCCTCGCCCTCCATGCTCTGCCCCTGCGCCTTCAGCCGACGGACAACCCAGCCGGGCAAATCGGCACGGGTCACCGCCTTGGCATCAATCTCCAGCGCGGCCTTTTGCAGCGCGGTAAACCACTTGGTCTGCAGCTGCACCCGCTCCAGCTTGGGCAGTATCACCAGCGTCACCGTGTCCGGCGGCAGATGGGCCGCCAGTTTTTGCAGCGCCTCGCCGCCCTCGGCACCGGGCTTGCCCGACGGAATGCGCACTTCCAGCAATTTGAGCGAAGCGAACAGCGACACGCTATGCATGGCATTGGCGAGGCTGGACCAGTCAAAGCCGGGCTCGACCGTCAGCACCTCGCGCTCCAGATAGCCGGCCTTGCGTGCCGCTTCGCGGATGGCATCAGCCGCTTCCAGCGCCAGCAGCGCCTCTTCCCCATGAATCAGGTAAAGCGGCGCCAGATTGCGCCCAAGCAAGGACTTGAGTGCCTCAGGGTTTGCCTGGGGCATCAGTCTTTCCCGTTGCAGGCAGATCGGTCTCTGGCGGTTTGATATAGGCCAGGCGGCGCACCAGCTGGCTGGCCGCTTCACGCTGCATGCCGGCCCACAATTGCGCCTCTTCCTGCTCTTTACCCAGCACCACCTGCTCCGAGTACGACATCTGGCGCCGCACCGTAACCGAAACCGGCACCGGCGCGTCCGACTGGCGGAAAGTCAGCAGGGCATTCTGGCGCAGCGTCAGCTGATACTCGCTCACTTTACCGGCGCGGTTGACGGTCAGCACATCCTTGCTGGTGGACTCGGGGGCGATCACCAGCAGGGCATCGGCAGCGACCCCCTTGGCCGGCAGGCTGATACGGCCGTCACGCTTGAGCTCGACCAGCACCTGGTTATAAACCGGCCCGGCACCATCGATCGACAGGCTGGCAAACGGCATGGCCTTGAGCGGGCCGCCCAGCCCGCGCAGATGAAAGCCGCAAGCGCCAAGCGACAGCGTCATCAAGGCGGCGGCGCTCCAGGCAAGCATACGATTCATGTTTTTCCCCTGATAAAAAACGATGTCCCAATTACGAGTTGGCGCAAATGGGCTTTGGATTTGTGTCCGCTGCGCGGACGTTTTTACTTGCCGCTTCCGCGCGGCATGCGGGCAGGGGCCGGACGCGCCCGGCCCCTTGCATCCCCGGCGCCCCCGAAGTCTCGCGAAACCCCGGCGCAAAAGACGCTGCCGAGGCGCTGGCCAACTCGCGATTCGCTAACGTCGAATCGCTCAAACAAAGGCCAGCTTAAGACCTCGCCAGTGCCTTTTACACCGGCGCGAGCCTAACGGGGAAAGGTGACTGACGCATGAATAGCGTACATAGCATGCCATAAACACCAATGCGCAACAGGGGCATTGCCCGAAAAAAGCCGGGTTGCCCCGGCTTCTGTGTTGGCTTGCCGTTAAACGACAATGTTCACCAGTCGGCCCGGCACCACGATCACCTTCTTCGCCGGCTTGCCTTCCATAAACTTCTGCACATTTTCATGCGCCAGCGCCGCCGCTTCGATTGCGTCACGACCGGCATCGGCCGCCACCACCACGCTACCGCGCAGCTTGCCGCACACCTGCACCATCAGCTCGATCTCGCTCTTCACCAGCGCAGCGGCGTCAACCTCCGGCCAGGCCTGATCCAGCAAAGCTGTTCCCGGCTTGAGCTCGGTCCACAAGGCTTCGCAGATATGCGGCACGATAGGTGCCAGCAGAATCACGGCGGATTCCAGCACTTCCTGCGCCACGGCACGGCCGGCAGCATCGCTGCAATCGGTCTTGTCGTAGGTGTTCAGCAGTTCCATCACCGCAGCAATGGCGGTATTGAACTGCTGGCGGCGGCCGTAGTCGTCGGCCACTTTCTGGATGGTGGCGTGCAGCTTGTAGCGCAACTCTTTCAAGCCGGCAGACAGATCACCCGCCACATACTTGTCGGTCACACCGGCGGCGACATGCTCGCCGCTCACACGCCACAGGCGCTTGAGGAAGCGGAACGCACCTTCCACGCCGGCATCCGACCATTCCAGGCTCTGGTCAGGCGGTGCGGCAAACATCATAAACAGACGCGCGGTGTCGGCACCGTACTGCTCGATAAAGGCCTGCGGATCGACGCCGTTGTTTTTCGACTTGGACATCTTCTCGACGCCGCCCACCACCACCGGCTGGCCGTCAACGCGGTGCTTGGCGGCAATAATCTTGCCCTTGCCGTCGCGTTCCAGCACCACATCGGCCGGCGCAATCCAGTCTTTGGAGCCATTAGGCAGCTCGCGGTAGAAGGTTTCGCAGATCACCATGCCCTGGGTCAGCAGGCTCTTGAACGGCTCGCTGGACGACACTAAGCCTTCGTCGCGCATCAGCTTGTGGAAGAAGCGCGCGTACAACAGGTGCAGAATGGCGTGCTCGATACCGCCCACATACTGGTCGACCTGCAGCCAGTAGTCGGCGGCCTTCTTGTCCACCATGGCGGTGTCGCAATGCGGGCTGGCGTAGCGTGCGTAGTACCAGCTGGACTCTACAAAGGTGTCCATGGTGTCGGTTTCGCGCTTGGCCGCGCCACCGCACTTGGGGCAGCTGGTTTCGTAGAATTCCGGCAT
>NZ_RJTZ01000188.1:0-3112 GCF_024343515.1 Aquitalea sp. S1-19
CACCGCGCGCGCCAGACGGCCGATGCCGCTATCTGCGCCAAAGCGATGGCTGCGGGTGAGGAAAACCACCGTGTCAGATAGGGCCTGTGCCGGGCTGGCGGCCCCCGGTGCCGCGAGCCCGGCTGCCGCCAGCCATGCCAGCGTGTCGCTGCTCCACGCCTCGCGTTCGGCCACATCACCCAAGACCGCACCGGCATCGACCGAAGCCAGCTGGTCACGGTCACCCAGCAGGATCAGACGCGCATGTGCAGGCAAGGCCGCAACGGTGTCGTGCATCAGGGTCAGATCCACCATCGAGGCTTCGTCTATCACCAGCACATCCAGCGGCAGCGGGTTGCCTGCGTGATAACGCGGCGCATCGCGCCCGGGCACCAGACCGATCAGCCGGTGCAGGGTTTGCGCATCCCCGGGCAATTGCGCCTTGACCTGCGCATCCACCTCCAGCGCCGCACGCGCGCCGCGCATCGATTCGGACAAACGCGCGGCCGCCTTGCCGGTGGGCGCCGCCATGCCCATCACCAGCGGGCGTGGCGACAGGGCGGCCAGCATCGCCAACAGGCGCACCACGGTGGTGGTCTTGCCGGTGCCGGGGCCGCCGGAAATCACCAGCAGATGCTGGCGCACCGCCAGCGCCGCCGCCAGACGCTGGCGGTCGGCCGCCCCTTCGGAGGTCGGAGCAAACAGCGCGTCCAGCAAGGTGGCGACCCGCTCAGGATCGACGGCGTCCTTATGGGCAGCCAAGGCAGCCAGACGCTCGGCCAATTCCTTTTCAAACCACCAGTGACGGGCAAAATACAGGCGACCGGCCTCGTCCAGCACCAAGGGCGCATAGCCGCCGGGACGGGCAAGCAAAGGGCTGGCGGCAAGCTCGCGCCGGCTCTGTGAGTCAGCGATGCGCCGGCACACATGGCCGGCGCGGTTAGCGCGGATCAGCGCGATGATCGCGGCCTCGGCCGCCTCGCCCAGCGCCGGGTCCAGCCGCCGCATCAGGCCGGACAGCACGCCGGGCAAGACTTCGCTGACGTTCTCTTCAGTTGGCGTCTGCATCCAGCCTCGCCTCCAGCGCATCGCACACGGTCTTGAGCACCTTGATGCGCGCATAGTGCTTGTTGTTGGCCTCGACCAGCGTCCACGGCACCCGCGTCGTGCTGGTGCGGTCTATCATGTCGCACACCGCCAGCTTGTAGTCGTCCCAGCGCTCGCGGTTGCGCCAGTCTTCGTCGGTGATCTTGAAACGTTTGAAGCCGGTCTCTTCGCGTGCCTGAAAACGCGCCAACTGTTCCTCGGCACTGGTCGCCAGCCAGAACTTGAGCACGATGGCGCCATCGGCTACCAACTGGTGCTCGAAATCGTTGATCTCGTAGTAGGCGCGCATCCAGTGTTCCGGCCCGCAAAAACCTTCCACTCTTTCCACCAACACGCGGCCATACCAGGAGCGGTCGAAAATCGCGGTATGTCCCTTGCCCGGCACATGGCGCCAGAAACGCCAGAGCCACGGCTGGGCGCGCTCCTCGTCACTGGGCGCCGCCACCGGCATCACGCGGTAATGGCGGGCATCCAGTGCCTGGGTAATACGGCGGATGCAGCCGCCCTTGCCGGCTGCGTCATTGCCTTCGAACACCAGCACCAGCGAATGGCCGGCGAAACGTGCATCGCGGGTCAGGCGGTTGAGCCGGCCCTGCAGCGTATCCAGCTCATTTTTGTAGGCGGCCTTGTCCAGCACCTGATCCAGAACCAGCGTATCGAGGAGCAGCTTGTGGTCTATCGGCTGCGGCAAGGGCGGGCTGTCGCTGCGCGGCAAAAAGGTATGCGGCATATCCAGCCGCGAGCGTATCGCCGCCAGTATCGCCTCGCCCACGGCCAGGCTGCGGTAGTTGTGGTCGGTGCCGTCTATCACGGCCCACGGCGCGAACGCGGTATTGGTCAGGCGCAGCATATGGGCGGCATGCTTGCGCAGCTTGTCGTACAGCGCATAGTGCTTCCAGTCTTTTTCGCTCACCCGCCACGCGGTCTTGGGGTCTTTTTCCAGCGCCTTGAGCCGCGATTTTTGCGCGTCTTTGGACAGGTGGAACCAGAACTTCAAAATCAGCGCGCCATCGTTGGACAGCATGCGCTCGAAGCGCAGGATGTCGGCAATCTGCTTGTCCAGCTCGGCACTGTCGATCTCGTCTTCGCTGCGATCAAACAGGGTGTCCGAGTAGTAGGAGCCGAAATAGATGCCCAGCCGTCCCTTGGGCGGCAGCTCGCGCCAGTAGCGCCACATCCACGGCCGCGCGCGCGCCTCGTCATTGGGCGCATCGAAAGCCACGGTATGGATCAGACGCGGATCCAGCCATTCATTGACCAGATTCAGCGTCTCGCCACGTCCGGCGGCATCGAAGCCGTGGATCAGGATCAGTACCGGAAAATCCGGCTTCTGCTTCAGGTCATACTGCGCGTCGAGCAAAGCCTCGCGCAGCGCCGGTACCCGCGCCTTCCAGTCGGCCTTGCTGATGCTGTGGCCGATTTCTGCCGATTCGAACATGTTTTCTCCTTATGTTATGGAACCCGGGCAGCTTGCGGTGGGTTACGCCGCCATTCGGCGGCTATCCCACCCTACCGCCTCTAATCCCCATCAAAACACCCATCCAGCGCCGCGATCAGCGCCTCGCTTGGGCTGTCGCGCCAGACGCCGTTGCCGGCCTCGTCCAGTCCGCGCAAGAACAGGTAACGCACGCCACCAAACTTTCCATCCAGCGCGACGCCGCGACTGGCAAGGTAGCGCTTAAGCGCGGCGCAATAGATCAGGTATTGCAGGTAGTAGTGTGCATGTGCGATCTCGTGCGCCAAACGCCCGGGTGCGTAATCGGCGGCGTGTTCGCCCAGATGGTTGGATTTGTAGTCGATGAGAAACCAGCGTCCGTCTATCACGCACGCCAAGTCGATGGCGCCGGTGAGAAAGCCTTCCACCGTATGAAAGTCCAGCGTCGCCGCCGCCGTGCGTAACGGCGCAGCCAGACCCATGGCCGGGTCGGTCAGCACGCGGCGCAGGCGCGACACCGATAGCCGCGCCAGTGGCCGGGTGAAATTCAGCTCGACCAGACGCTGCCTGGCCGGCACCTGGCGCAAGCAC
>NZ_RJTZ01000189.1:0-3098 GCF_024343515.1 Aquitalea sp. S1-19
AACGCGCCAAGCACCGATGCCCGCAACCCAAACGTCTGCGCATGGCTAGCATGGGCGACCCAGCTTTTGATGCTGGGCGTGATGTCGTTTAGGCTGATTTCGCCAGCCGCGTATTGCCGCTTAAACTTTCTCAGCTTGGTCTTGATGCGCTTGATGCTGTCCACCCGCAATCGTCGGTGCGTCGGGTAGATCCGGTAACCCAAAAAATCCAGCGCGCGGCCATTGCGCACGGCGACCGGGAAAACTTGTGTCTTGTGGTTGGTCTTTAGGCGTAGCTCGCGCCACAGCCAGTCCTCGATGCGCGCCCTGGCGCGATGCAGGTGCTGCTTGTCGTGGTGGACGATGATGAAGTCGTCCATGTAGCGGCAGTAGTGCCGCTCGCCCAGCGCGTGCTTGGCGTAATCGTCTAGCTCATGCAGATAGATATTGGCGCACAACTGGCTTGTCAGGTTGCCGATCGGCAAGCCAACTGGCGCCAGCCCGCTCTCTGCGGTGCTATCTATGATGGCGTCCAGTAGCGCCAGTGTCGGCGCGCAGGTGATGCGCCGGCGGATCAGCTGCTTGATGATGCCGTGATCGATGCTGGCGAAGAACTTGCCGATGTCGGCCTTGAGCGCATACACGCGTCCGTGCTGTCTTTGCACGCGGCGCAAAAAATCCTGCGCCCGATCTGCGCCAGCGTGAGTGCCTTTGCCTGGGCGGCAGGCGTAGCTATCAAAATGGAAACGTGCTTCCCATATCGGCTCTATCACCCCGACGATGGCGTGCTGCACGACGCGGTCGCGAAACGGCAACGCAGCCACCACACGGTGCTTGGGCTCGAACACGTCAAATAGCCGGTACTGGCCTGTCCGGTACATGCCCCAGATCAGTTCATTTTGCAGCTGGATCAGGTTGCCTTCCAGATCCTGCTCGAAGCGCAGCACCTCAAGCCGGTTTCGCTTGCCGGCGCGGGCTCTCCGGTAGGCCTGATACAGGTTTTCGAAATCGTAAATTTGCGGGAATAGGTTGTTATAAGTTTTTGGCATGGGGGCGTGCTGACTTTCGTTTTGCTACTCACCAGCACGGTTTGTTTAATGTTTCGCCAATAGGCGAGGATGTCGCGTCCTTTTGATGGCGCACTGGCGGCAAGCCCGTAGGCTGGCCGCTTCTGGCTTTCCTCAAGAGCGGGGCGGAACCCGATGTTGCTGTTCACGTTCGTGCGCGGGTTGTTGCAGTTGAGCGCGAACACGCCTGTCGTCGCGGCGTTGTTCCAATTGCCGCCACGGATCGGGAGCCAGTAACGCGATACCCTTGGTTAATCTGCGGCGGTTTTTTGGTTGGCCGCCTTGATCCAGCCGCCCACCATCCGTCCTATTTCATCGTTGTGACGCGCCCAATTCTCGTATTTCTTGAAATCCAGATACCCGAGCGCCTTGGCCATTCTCACCTGGCTACGCAATAGATCCAGCTCGCCGTCCAGCTCTTGCAGCGTGGTCTTTTTGTGGTAGCGCTTGTTGCAGATCACGATCAGCCGCAATACCTGCCACATGCTGTGCCGGATCTCTGCGCTGAGTACATGCCGCTCTGCTTTCGGAAATTGGCGCATGGCCACATAGCCGTATTCGATCATGGCCTCGCAGCGTTGGCGTATCAGTAAATCATTGCTTGGATTCATGGGTGCTCAAGGGTGCGCTCTCGCGCACCCTGTCAGATGTCACATTACAGATTTCAGGCCACAAAAGCGGGGCGGAACCCGATGCCGCTGTACACGTCCGCGCGCGGGTTGCGGCAGTCGAGCGCGAACACGCCTGTCGTCGCGGCGTTGTTCCAAACGCCGCCACGGATCGGGAGCGCCTCGACAGTGTCGTTCAGCCAGAATCCGTCACCGCCCAAGCCCGTGCTGGCGATGGGGTACAGGCCCAGCTGTTTGGCCAGCGCCAGCGCTGTCGCGCCAACAGGCACGGCGCCCGGGTTGGTCATGCCCTCAAAGCTTGCACCCGAGGCGCGCACCAGGCCGTAGTTGGTCGTGCCGGCCAGCTTGAACTTCACGGCATTGGCAGCGCCTGCTGCGGCGTAGGCGCCCGATGCGCCATCAATGGCCTTCCACGCGGCCGATGCGGCGCTGTGATCGGCGTTGTCGAGCGCGGCATCGTTGTACGGGATGACGTTGATCTCGCCGTTGTTGACGCGCAGACCTGCCTGCCATTCCCACACGTTGCCGTTCAGATCGCAGATACCGGCTGCGCTATTGTCATGCGACCACGACACCGGCCCCGAGCCAGTCAGGGTTGCGCCGTCACCGGTGGCGTCGCCTGGGTTGCCACCACTGACGCGGCGCCCAGTTTCATACGTCTGCGCGCTGTCGCGGCCGTAGTTGTTATTGCCGCGCGGCTGAAAGCCGTTTTTGTAACACCACAGGGCGACGGCTGCCCACTCTGCATTCGTCATCAAGTGCCAGCCGGCGCCCTTGGCACGGCACAGAGCGTGGGCGCCGTCGTAGTTGATGCTACGCGCAGGATTCATGCCCGGCAGTGACAGAGCCACACCGTCGTGAGTTGTCGCCAGAAACTTGCCGACGAAGATCTCGCTCTTTTCAACGCCACCCACCACAAAGGCCGGGTGAACGCCGGTGCCCAGGCTGGCGTCGATGTCCTGCACGTTGAACTTAGGAATCACCGCCATGATGGACGGGTAGCCCTTGCTGTCGTACAGCACGGTATTCTTGCCGCCGGTGGCGGCTTCGACGGACTGGCGCAGGCTGTCGGTTACAGAAATAACAATGCTCATATCAGGCCTCGCGTTGATTGGTGTTGATGTTCATGCCCCACAGCTGCAGGGTGATGGCGTTTCCATCCAGCGGCAGCGCCACCGGTGTGGGCGTCTGTTCGGTCTCGCCCCCGCCGTCGGCGGGCTTGGTCACGGCGATGCCTGCCCTGTAGCGGCGTGGCGGTATCGTGATCAGTGCGGCGTAGGTATCGCCATCGGTGCGCGACAGGCTGGTGCCATCTGTGCGGATCTCGATCTGGCGCGTCGTGTCCGCCTGCTCTGCAGCCAGATCAGTCGTCAGCTCGGCATCATTCAGCGCCAAGGTCAGGAGGCTTCCTGTCAACGCGTAG
>NZ_RJTZ01000019.1:0-40328 GCF_024343515.1 Aquitalea sp. S1-19
CATAAACGCCGGAGGCCGGGTCGTCGCCGATCAGGATGACGGCGAGCGCGGGTGCGCGCTTGCCTGCGGCCAGGCGTGCGTCTACACCCTCGCGTACTTGAGTGATCAGCGTTTCTGCGACTGCCTTGCCATCAATGAGTTGTGCCGACATGCGTGGTATTCCTAGAGGAGGGAGCAGGATCAAAATGGCATTTTCGCATTATTACGCCCTCTTTCTCAATGGGTATTGACAGTGCAAAGGCTAGCCAGTATAGTTTGCTCCTCAGTTGGCGGAGTGTGGCGCAGCCCGGTAGCGCACCTGGTTTGGGACCAGGGGGTCCAAGGTTCGAATCCTTGTACTCCGACCACAAGAACACGCAGTACCTGACAGATAGACTTGCGCCCGTAGCTCAACCGGATAGAGCACCGACCTTCTAAGTCGGGGGTTACAGGTTCGATTCCTGTCGGGCGCACCACAGTTTTACGGTGGTGGATATAGCTCAGTTGGTAGAGTCCCGGATTGTGATTCCGGTTGTCGTGGGTTCGAGCCCCATTATCCACCCCAAAAATATTAAAACCCTGATTTCTTTGTGAAATCAGGGTTTTTTTGCGTGGATAAAACGATTTGCTACACGAACTGTTACGCACGACGTGGAGTCAGTCACATGAAAGCCATTGCAGAAAATCTTTGCCGGCGCGGAAAAAAGGGGAGGCTGATATTGTCGCCACCGGGTTACCCATGACTTCGAGCCGGCATTCTTTGCGATCCTACATCTTTGCGGTGTCAATGCGAAGCCTTCTGACACAACGTGCTTTCTCGGTAAGCATGGTTTCTAACCAACCTGCCATATAACAAATCTTAACATTTGATATTGCGCGCTTAAGCCCGGGTTAAGTCCGGTTGGTGAAGATGGCGCTGTCGCCGGCCCTATCGCGCCGGCACCAGGAGCCTAAAATGCAAATCTTCAGCGAACTCTTTCTTTCCCCAGCGGGTTTAATGAGCATCACCGCTATCATGGCCGCGCTGGCCAAATTCGCTTGGCTCATCGCCTACTTCATTCGTCAGACCCGAGCCGATGAAAAGAGCGTCGCATCCAGACTGGTGAAGCCAGTCTGATGTCAATCAGCATCCAGTTTTACCCCCGCAGCCTTGCCACCGATGCGCAAACGGTTGCGGCGGGGGGCTTGTTATTTAGCGAACCAGAATATCCGGGCCGATATCGCGGATGGTCTGCTTGCCGGTGAGTGCCATGCTGACATCCATCTCCTTATGCAAAATTTCCAGCATGCGGGTGACGCCTTCTTCACCCATTGCCCCCAGCCCATACAGGAATGCCCGCCCAATCATGCTGGCTTTAGCGCCCAGAGCCGTGGCCTTGAGAATGTCTTGTCCACTGCGGATGCCGCCATCGAACCAGACTTCAATCTCCGAGCCTACCGCATCGACAATAGCGGGCAGGGCGGCGATCGACGACATGGCGCCATCCAGCTGGCGTCCGCCATGGTTGCTGACCACGATGGCATCGGCACCGGTGGCGACCGCCAGTCTGGCATCTTCGACATCCAGTATGCCTTTCAAGATCAGCTTTCCGCCCCATTCCTGCTTGATCCACGCCACATCGTCCCAGCTGAGCGTCGGGTCGAACTGTTGGGCCGTCCACTGGCTGAGCGATACGATATCGCCGCCACCGGCAACATGACCGGCCAGGTTGCCGAAGGTTTTTCGCCCGCGCAGCGCGCGCAGTGCCCAGGCCGGTTTGGAGCCGATGTCCAGAATATTGGCCAGCGTCAGCTTGGGCGGCACCGACATGCCGTTTTTCAGATCCTTGTGGCGCTGGCCGAGAATTTGCAGGTCCAGCGTCAGCACCAGCGCCGAGCAGCGGGCGGCCTTGGCGCGCTGGATCAGGGTGCGGATAAAGCCGCGGTCGCGCATTACATACAGCTGGAACCAGAACGGCTGGCGCGTGGCGGCGGCCACGTCTTCAATCGAGCAGATGCTCATGGTCGACAGGGTAAACGGGATGCCGAATTTTTCGGCCGCGCGGGCGCCGAGGATTTCGCCATCAGCCCATTGCATGCCGGCCAGCCCGGTCGGCGCGATGACTACTGGCATCCGCACCGGCTGGCCTAGCAAGGTGGTGGCGGTGCTGCGTGTTTCCACATTGATGGCGACGCGCTGGCGCAGCTTGATGGCCGCCAGATCGCTGCTGTTGCTGCGGTAGGTGCTTTCGGTGTAGGCACCGCTGTCGGCGTAGTCGTAAAAGGCTTTGGGTACGCGTTTTTGCGCCAGTTGGCGCAGGTCTTCCACACAGGTAATCACGGGCATGGTTTGGGTCCGCAGAGGGTTTGGGCAGTTGTCACCGCCTACTGGTTTTTGTATTCGAATAGCTGGTAGTGGGTGTTTTGCATCAGCAAACGGGTGGCCTGGATGGCGATTTCCTGTGTGCCATGGCGGACAATGAACGGGCGCAGGGTGTTGAACGCGCGTCCTTCCATCAGCAGCACGCCGCAGCCGCTATGGCGCAGGCTGCCTTTTAGCATGATGGCCTGTTGCCAGCTCGTGCCGAGCGAGTTATCGGGGCGTATTTCCACGGCTTGCGGCTGTTTGCCCATATATTCGATGCCATACCAGGTTTGCGCATCGTGACTGTTGATGCGGCGCACGATGCCGCAGCGCCAGTGGCGCGGTTTGCTGCTGATCAGCACCACCTCGCCCGGTTGTATATGGTACAGCCGGCCTTCGCCTTGCAACTGGACGCCGGACAGGCTCAGGTCGACTACATGCAGCTCCGGCGCGGGTATCGCGCTGTCTTCACCTGACTCTGTCGTAGTCTCTGCGGCCAGGACTGCCCAGCAGTCTGGCAGCGAACTTAACAGGCGCAGCTTATTGCTTTCCAGACGCCGGCGCCGGCGGTGACGCCGTCGTGCCGGGTGGCGCCAGTTTTGCTGCAACTGCAGCAGCAACTGCAGCTGGATTTGCGATACCGGCTCGGGCAGGGCTTGCAGCCGCGCCTGCAAGCTATCCAGCAGTGTGGCCAAATCCAGTTGCCACCACGGTCCGGGGGCTTTGCGCGCAGGCCAGTCGGTAATAAAGCGCGGCGGGGTGTCGCCGGTACTGCTGAAGACAAAGCCGCCTTCTTCCGGCAACTCGCCCGTCGCGGCCACCAATTGCAGGTGACGGGCTTCTTCCTGCATTAACGGAATAAAGGCGTTCAGCGAAGCCTGGTCCATGCCGTTGCTGGCGATCAAGCCGGTTAGCAAGATGGCTGCGTAGCGGGCGGCCAGCGTGATGGCGGGCTCACCGACCGTTTTTTGCGCCCAGTTCTTGGCCGCGATATGGGCATGGATTTGATGGCAATCCAGCCAGAAGCCGGCGGGCAGTTGGGCATGATGGCGGGTGAAATAAAGCTGTAGTTGCCAGGCGCTATCCAGTGCCTGCGCCAGCGCTTCCACGCGCGGCTTGCTGCTGGCGAGCCAGCCGCCACCGCTGCGGTCGCGCAGCATGGCCAGCCGTTTGTAACCCTGATGCAGGGCGATTTCAAGCTGCAGGGCGAGCGCCTGCAAGTGGCTGCCGGCCTCTGCGTCGTCACGGCTGCGCTCGCGTGCCAGCGCATCAAGCCGGGTCTGCAGGCGGCTGCTGGTGGTGCGTGTTGCTTGCAGCGACAGCAGCAAGGTGTCGGCCGACAGCGGGCTATTGCTGACCTTGTCCAGCCAGAGCAGCAAAACCCGCGCCGCTTCATCCGCATCCAGTGCGGTTGTGGACGGAAAGCGGGGCAGCAGCGGTTCGGGGCTGGCCGGTGACAGCAAAAGAGGCAGCGAGGGCAGGGTCAGGTCGGTCACGGCAGGCTTGGGTGCTGGTAATGATGAAATCATATCATTATGCAGGCTATAGCGTCGTGTTGGTAAAGCCCGTGATTATTTTGTAGTGGGCACTTGAAAGCCATATCTGTCCGGCGGTGGGAGATGCGAGTAAAAAAATTAGCCGGCGGATTTAAGTGTTGCGGCAAGCCGGTCGTCTTGTATCAGTGAAGGCGCTGGAATGAGTGCCTCAATTGATACCAAAACCGGAGAAATCTATCATGCTGAGCCTGCACACCAACGCCGCATCGCTGTTTACCAAGAGCAACCTCAACACCAGTCAGAGTGGTCTGGCTACCGCTATGACCCGTCTGGGTACCGGCCTGCGCA
The DNA here is from genome assembly GCF_024343515.1 of Aquitalea sp. S1-19. NCBI lineage: Bacteria > Pseudomonadati > Pseudomonadota > Betaproteobacteria > Neisseriales > Chromobacteriaceae > Aquitalea > Aquitalea sp. S1-19. The sequence continues at coordinate 4,168 of NZ_RJTZ01000019.1, forward strand.
TCAATAGTGCAATGGATGACGCCGCCGGTCTGCAGATCGCCACCCGTCTGGACGCGCAGAGCCGCGGCATGAGCGTGGCGATGCGCAATACGCAGAACGCCACCTCGATGCTGCAGACGGCTGAAGGTGCGCTGGGTGAGGTGTCCAATATTGTGATGCGCATGAAGGATTTGGCTACACAAGCAGCTGATGGTACGACCAGCGTCGATGACAAGAAGGCACTGGATGCCGAGTTTGCATCGCTGGGGGCTGAAGTGGGGAATATCCTGAAGAACACCAGCTTTGGCGGTACCTCCTTGCTGTCCGGTGGCACCTTGAGTGCTGTTGTACAGTTCCAGGTCGGTGCGACAACGGGTGACACCTTTAAGTTCGATGCTTCCGGTGCTGTGGCTGGGGTCACCGGTGCTGTCAGTGCTATAACTGCGGGCACATCCGGTAAAATCGAAACTAGCGCTAACGCTTCCGCCATGATTACCACCATGGCTGATGCACTGGGCAAGGTGAGTACCCTGCGCTCTGAGCTGGGTAGCGGTGCTAACCGTCTGAACCATATCTATAACAATCTGGCCAACGTCAACAACAATACTCAAGTCGCCAAAGGCCGCATTATGGATACCGACTACGCGTCCGAATCGGCCAGCATGACCTCCAAGCAGATGCTGATGCAGGCCGGCACTTCGATGCTGAAGCAGTCCAGCTCGATGAGCCAGCTGGCGATGTCGTTGCTGCAATAATTCTTGGGCGCTTTGCGCCTGGTCTGATCAAGCCGGTTGCCGTGTGGCACCGGCTTTTTTCATGCGGGGAATGTATGGGTGAACGCATTATGGCAGTCAGTGCCGCCTTGCCGCCGATTGCGGTGCGTAGCCGCGACGGCGATGTGTTATTGCGCCCGGGCGAGCTGCTCAAGCTGATGCTGATGGCGCATCAGGCCGACGGTACGGTATTGCTGCAAGGCGAAGGGGTGAGCGTCAGCTTGCGCTGGCCGGCTTATCTGCCCGCGCCCGCGACAGGTTCTGTCTGGCCGTTCGTGGTGCGTGCCGTGTCGCCGCGGCTGGAGCTGGCCTGGCCGCAGCGCGCGGGCGATCAGGCTGCGGTAGCGCCGTCCGAGGCTGGTGGGCGCGCGTGGGTGGAGGATGTGGCCAGCGCGCCGGCGCTGCAGCGGCAGAAGCCGACGCCGCAATGGCTGGCGCAGGACTGGCAGGTGGCGCTATCCGGTGCGCTGCAGGCGGAAAGCCAGCGCCAGAATGTGCGGGCGCAGCGGCAGATTTCCGGTGTCTGGCTGCAACTGGCCGGTGAACTGCCACAGGCGGCGGCGCAGCCGGCTTTGCCCTTGAGCCTGCCGTTCTGGCCCTGGGGCGGGCCCGTGTTGCACATCGACCTGGCGGAGGGGCGGGCGCGTGCTCGGGCGGAAGATGAATTGCCGGCGGCGGATCTGGTGGTCGAGACAGAGCTGGAAGAGGCCGGGCGGGTGCGGCTGGTATTGCGCGGCCATATAGATGGCGTCGCGCTATTGCTGATGGCTTCGCCGGTGGGCTGTGCCTGGCTGGAGCAGCGCCTGCCGACTGTGCGTGATGCATTGCGGCAGGCCGAGTTGACGCTGCTGGCCTGCCACCTTATGCCGGCCGGCAGCGTGCCGCCGCGACTGTTGCCCGGCAGCCGCTTGCCGGCGCTGGCGGCCCGGCCCCTACCGCTGCCCTTGTTCGAGGTGGCGGTACGGGTCTTGCTGGCCCTGAGCCCCAAGCTTGAGTCCGCCATGTCGGATCAAGCCTGAGGGCCGCGGCCGCTGTCCCGCATGGCAGACGAGAAGCCATGATGCGCTATGGTTTGCGCAGCACTGCCGCGCAAACCACACCATGGCTTATCCCAACAGCGCCTGTTCCCACTCCTGCCAGTGCTCATCCAGCCAGTAATGCTGGTCGACCCAGGCGCGCAGCACCTTGCCTTCCTGCTCGGCCCGTGCCGGATCCTGTGCCAGAGTACGGATGGCACTGATCCAGGCTTGCGCATCGGTGCCGACCCGGGTGACCGGTGCGTTGTTGGTGCGGTAGGGGTCAATGTCCGAGCACACCACCGGCCAGCCCATTACGCCATACTCCAGCAAACGCAGATTGCTCTTGCAGCGGTTGAAGTCATTGTTGGCCAGCGGTGCCAGGGCGATATCGAGATTCAGCGCGGCCATGGTCTGCGGATAGTTTTCATAGGTCACCGCCGCGTGACGCTCCATCGCCACATCTTCCAGACCGTCTGGCCACATGCCCATAAACACCCATTCGACCTCGTGCTGCAGCGCACGCACCACCTCGCGGATCAGCGCCAGATCCCCCGCATGTTGGTGTGCACCGACCCAGCCGACCCGTGGCTTCCTCCCCTGAGCGCGCAGGCTGGAGACATGACCCCAGTCGCTACGGCGCAAGCGGTTTGGCACGACGCGGATGTCGGCGATCATGGGGGTGCAGAATTCGCGTAAGGTCTCGGTGGATACAATCAGGCGGTCGCACAGAGCCAATGCCCTACGCAGGCGGCTACGCACATCGCGGAACTGGCGCTTCCAGTCCTTGTAGACATTACTCTCTTGTGGAATGGCCGTCAGTAGATCATCCAGCGAAGCGATGCGGCGCAGTTCGGGCAGGTGGGTGCGGTAGGCTTCGAGTGCGGAAAAATGTGCATCCGAGACGGGGGTCTGCATCAGGAAGATATCGGCTTCCATCCGCTTGGCGCTCATCAGGCAGGGTAGTGGCTGATTGTGCGGTGCACACATGATGGCAGCCTGTCCCTGTTCTTCCAGCATTGTTAGCGGTTGGACGATGCGATATTTTCCTGACCCTCCTTCACCTGCAAAGCCGTAGATACGCGGTGTATCTTGGAAATGGATATCCCACAAGGCGGGCAGGTGTTGCCGCAGGCGTAGTTTGCTGTCGTTGTAATATAAGTGTCGATTATTGGCGGGGTCATGCGCCATCCTGTCCAGCCATGTTTTCAGCATGTACTGGTGCTCTGCCTGAGCGCGGATCATACTTTCCAGTTTATGCTGGTAATCAGCGGCATTGACTGAAAGGATACTGGTACTGCCGTGATGTACCACGGTGGCGAACGGGGTATAGATCACCCGGTAGCCGGCTGCACCGACTTTAAGGCAGTAATCGACATCATTGAACAGGACTGCGAGATTTTTCTGGTCAAAGCCGCCAAGTTGTTGATAGGTTTGCTTGCGGCTTAACAGGCAGGCTGCAGTGACGGCCGCTATGCTCTGTTCGACCAAGATCCGGTTCATGTAACCCGGCGCTTCGCCTTTTGCTCCAATAAACGGGTGATTGGCAACAAAATTAAGATGATCTTCAAAATTGAAAGCCACACCAGCATGCTGGATATTACCTGACTCTGGATAAACCAGTCGGCAGCCTACTGCGCCGACTTCGGGCCTTTGCGCATGCTGCATCATGCGTTCCAGCCATTGTCCATGGACAATCTGGGTGTCGTTATTGAGCAGTAGCACATAGTCGCCGTGTGCCATCTCTACGCCGAGGTTGCACTGGGCAGCGAAATTGAAAGGCGCAGCGTAATTTGCCAGTCGGAACCGTTTTCCCAGTCGCTCAACGAGGGAATTATAGTAATCCAGGGTGTCCGGATCCTTGCTCTGGTTGTCGACGATAATCAACTCCCAATTCGGCCAGCTGGTTTTTTCAATCAGGCTTTCTACGCACGGTTCGATATATTCGAATTTGTCACGGTTGGGGATGATGATGGAAACTAGGGGCTGCTCCGGATGCAGATATTCTGTCCGTAGCGTGCCCTCGATAAAGCCCGGCTTGTTATAAGCTTCGATATTACGGCGCAGAAAGTGTGCCTGATTGATTGAGCTGCGGGCACGACAGTCCGCATCCGATGGAATCCGGTAACTGTCGGGCAGACTGAGCAGTACTTTCTCAATATGGCTGATAGCCGTGGTGCCATGCTGTTCATACAGCCGCAACAGATTATCGATATGTGCCCATGCGCCGCCATTGCCACAGCTACCGGACTGTAGCACGGCCTGGTTGCTGAATATGACGGCCGGGCCGATATAATCCATTGCATACAGATAATCCGGATCAAAACCCGGTTTAAACCAGGGCTCACTGCGGTGGCCATCCGTGTTGACCCTGTCATGGTCACAATAAAAAGCGGTGGCGTCAGGGAAACGGTTGATATAGTCAGTCATGCAAATCAGCCACTCATCGGATAGGCGTGTACCGGCTGGAAGACGTGCAAACCAGCCTTCGTGAGAGGCATGCAGATAGCGATTTTCGATCAGGGCTTGTGCCTCGCAATCTGTCAAGTCCACATCGCTTTCCCAGCAAAGCTGTCCGCCATCAAACATAGGGTCGGGGCAGGGGGCATCGGAAAGCACGACGACCCGCCAGTGCGGATAGTGCTGGCCAGGTAAACAATCCAGCGTGTCGGCTAGCAGGGGAAGTTCAGCCTGGCTGCTGTGGATGAACAGGGTAAAGACCGGTAACTGTTTCCAGTCGTTTTGGGTGCGTCGGAGCAAGGCATCTGCTTCGGCGTTGCGCATTTTCATCAAATCTAGCCAGGCCGGATAGCCTTTGAAATCGTAGTCGATGTCTTTATTGTGTATTTTTTTGAATCCGGCTGATGCCAATTGCTGAATTTTTGACCGGTTTTTAAGGTTGGAACTTTTTTTTGTGCATATTATGCAGTACTGGAAACAGCGCAATGTCTCTATGTCTTCACATAGACCAGAAATGCTATTAATGAAAAGCTCGTCTTCTTTTTTTGTGACGGGTAATTGCAGTTCGCTGATGATTTCCAGACCTGCACGATGTACAGCTTCCCGGAAGGTTTCTGGGGTAAAAAACCTGATATGGGTTGCGTCTAGTAGCCCTGTGCTTTGATAATCAAAACGGCCTGCTAGTAGCTCTCGGATAATGGAGTAATGCGATATATTTGGGACTTGAAGTATAAGAATGCCATCTTCTGAAAGATATTCACTGGCTTTGTTGATGGATTCCCACGGGTTGTACATGTGTTCAAGAACATCATTGAAGCTTATTATGTCAAAACCTGTAGGGTAGTCGTGGTTGATTAATTTTCCTATCTTGTCAAAATCATCTGAATATACATGGGTCGCGTGTTTTGCAGCTTCTTTTGCTGCGGTAGGGTTAATTTCGACGCCAACCGCTTTTTTCCAGTATCCCTTCGTAGCTTTAAATAGGTGACCTTGATTGCAGCCTATATCAAGCCATGTTTCTGGTTCGATGTTGATTATTACTTGTGCGATGTGTTCTGGATAATAATTTGAACCATATACTATCTCGCTGTTTGAATGGGTTGAGAGTATTGATTCCGGAGATTGTTTTTTAATTTCTTCTGGCATTTTGTGTGTCCTTTTAAGTTGGTAATCATTTGTATGATTATTTTATTTGTGTATTTAGCCCAGCGTCCCGATCAGGCTGACTTCGCGGTTTTCCGGCACCTCGTTGTAGGACAGCACATTCAGGCCCGGCGCGAACAGGCGGCCGTAGCGTGCCAGAATGGGGCGGATCTGCGGCATGACCAGCAAGATGGGGGCGGTGGCGTGCTGCTTCATCTGGTCGCGTATCACCGGCATATTGACCTGCAGCTGTTGCAGCACATTCGGGTCAACCGGGAAACTGTCGAGCGCAGCCTTGCCGCTTTGCTGCGACTGGGTGAGGGAGGAGAGCAGCATGTTTTCCAGCTCGGGGGTCAGGTTGAAGGCCTTCATTTCGGCATGGGGGCCGAGAATGGCCTGCACGATCTGGCGTCTGAGGGTGCAGCGCACCTCGGCGGCCAGCAAGATGGGGTCTTTACCGTTTTCCGCCACCTCGGTCAGGGTGGTGGCGACCGGTATGATGTCCTTGAGCGATACGCCTTCGGTCAGCAACTGGCGGAAGACGCGCAATTGCTGGCCCTGGGTCAAGGCTTGCGCCAGTGCCGCCGCCAGCTTGGGCGCCAGCGTCGACAGGCGCTCGTTCAGCGCCGCCACATCATCCAGCGTAAACAGCTCGCTCATCTGCTCGCGCATCACCTTGTTCAGGTGGGTGGCGATCACGCTCGGGCAGTCGACCACCTGATAACCCAGACCCAGCGCATGCGCCTTGTCGCCGCTTTCTATCCAGGTGACCGGCATCAGATAGGCCGGGTCGATGCCGGGGATGCCATCTAGCTGGCCATAGACCTGGGGCGAGGGGATGGCCATCAGGCGCTCGGGGTGGACTTCGGCCTCGGCCACGGTATTGCCGCCGATTAAAATGGCGTATTGCGTGGGCTTGAGCCTGAGATTGTCGCGCAGGGTAATGGCCGGCAGCAGCACGCCCATGGCTTCGCTCAGGCTCTGACGCACGCCGCGCACCCGCTTGCTGAGCGGGGCGCCTTGCGCCTGATCGATCAGCCCAACCAGACGGTAGCCCAGCATGACCGACAGCATGTCGGTGTAGGGCAGGGCGTGCCAGTCCAGTGGCGGCTCGGCGTCACCTGAGAGCGCCTGACGGATTTCGGCGATATCGGCCTTGGCCGGCGCTTCGTGGCGGTTTTTTTGCATGCGCCAGCCGACAAAGGCGAGCAGGGCGGCAAAGGCGATAAAGGTGGGCCAGGGCATGCCGGGGATGATGGCCAGCACGAACATCATGCCGGCGGCGCTTAGCAGTACGGTCGGCGAAGCCAGCAACTGGCCGCCGATCTGCTGCTGCATATCGCCGTCGTCGCTGACGCGGGTGACGATAATGGCGGCTGCCGACGACAGCAAGAGCGCGGGGATCTGCGCCACCAGACCGTCACCGATGGTCATCAGCGCATACTGGCGGAAGGCATCGGCAAAACCCATATCGTGCATCAGTGCACCGATGGCGACCCCGCCCACCATATTGATGATCAGGATCAGGATGCCGGCGATGGCATCACCGCGCACGAATTTGGATGCGCCATCCATCGCGCCGTAAAAATCGGCCTCGGCCGCCACATCCTTGCGCCGCTGCTGCGCGCCTTCCTGATTGATCAGGCCGGCAGTCAGATCGGCGTCGATCGCCATCTGCTTGCCGGGTAAGGCATCTAGGGTAAAGCGGGCGGAGACTTCCGAGATGCGCTCCGCACCCTTGGTGATCACGATGAAGTTGATAATCATCAGGATCACGAACACCACCAGGCCGACCACGAAGTTGCCGCCTATCACTACATGACCGAAGGCCTCGATCACCCGGCCGGCGGCATCGGTGCCTTCATGGCCGTTGAGCAAGACCACCCGGGTCGAGGCGACGTTCAGCGTCAGGCGCATCAGCGTCGTCGCCAGGATGATGGTGGGGAATACCGAGAAGTCCAGTGGCCGTCTGGCCGAGACGCTGACCAGAATCACCAGAATGGCCAGCACGATATTGAAGGTGAACAGGATGTCCAGCGCCAGCGGCGGCAAGGGCAGGATCACCATGGCGAGGATGGCCAGCAGGAAAATCGGCGCGGCTACCTTCAGGCGGCTTAACTCGTTGATGATGCGGGTAGGCAGGTTCATTTCGGTTCTCGCGGTTCGCTCATTTCGCGTGGTACGGGCAGGCTGTCCGGCAGGACGGGCGCGTTGCGGCGCTTGCCGCTACGAAAGGCTTTCAGTTGCAGTACATGGTTCAGCACCAAGGCGACGGCACGGTAAAGCGGTGTCGGGATCTGCTGGTTGACCTGGGTGGTGTGATAACAGGCCCGCGCCAGCGGCGGAATTTCGATGACTTCGATACCCAGCTCCTGTGCCTGTGCGCGGATATACAGCGCCATTTCATCCATGCCCTTGGCGATCAGGAATGGGGCTTCGGCGCGCGACTCTTCATACTTGAGCGCGACGGCGTAGTGGCTGGGGTTGACGATCACCACATCGGCACCGGGCAGGCTTTTACGCACGCCGCGCTGCGCCATTTGCTGCTGGATCTGGCGGATGCGCTGCTTGATTTCGGGACGGCCTTCGGTGCTCTTGTATTCGTCCTTGATCTCCTGTTTGCTCATCTTTTGCTGGCGGGCAAACAGCCAGCCTTGTAGTGGGACATCAATCAGAGCAAAGGCAACAAACAGCAGGATCAGCGACATCAGCGCATCGGTAAACACGGCCAGGCTATGGATCAGGGTCGCGTCCAGCGTGGCGCCCTTCAGTGCGAAAAAATCGTTCATGGCCTGATGGGCCACGCTCCACAATACCGCGCCCAGCACCAGTGCCTTGACGATGGATTTGCCGGTTTCGCTGGCGTGCTGGGCCGAGGCGATACGGCTGAAGTGGGCCAGCGGGTTCATGCGCTCAAGCTTGGGAAAGAAATGGGTGGCGGCAAACACCCAGCCGCCGGGCAGCATGGAAAACAGCATAATGGCCAGCGGAATGGCTGATAGCGGCAGCAGCATGCCGGCCAGCAGCATAAGCGAGCCGGAAAACAGCAGCGAGAAACTATTGTCCAGCGTGCCGCTGCCGCCCAAAGGGGCAAAAGCCAGCGCAAACAGGCTGTGAAAATCCGTCAGCCAGCCGGGCATCAGTAAGGCATACAGCTTGAGCGCGGCCAGCAAGCCGATGGCGCTGGCCAGATCGCGCGAGCGCGGCACCTGACCTTTTTTGCGCGCCTCGCGCAGTTTATGCGGGGTAGCCTTTTCGCTCTTGTCGCCGCTGTTGCTTTCAGCCAAGCGCGCCTCCTGTCAGCATGCGCTCCCACAGTCCGAAGATCTGCTGGCACAGACGCACATAATGGCCGGGCAATAAGGTGGCCACCAGGGTCAGCGTCATCAGTCCGAATAAGGTCACTAGCGGAAAACCCAGGGAAAACAGGTTGAGTGCCGGCGCCACGCGGTTAATCAGGCCGAACCCCATTTGCACGACGAAGGTGGCGAAGATGGCCGGCAGCGCCAGCAACAGGGCAGCTGACATGGCCCAGCCCACCCCCAGCACCACCTGCAGCATGGCTTGCGGCGGGATACCACCGCCAGCGGGCCACAAGGCAAAACTGCGGTAGATGACTTCCACCAGTACCAGATGCGCATCCATGGCAAAAAACAGCAGCGCCCCAAACAGATAGAGCAAGGTGGAAAGCACATCGCTGGAGCTGCCATTGCCCGGGTCGTTCAGGGTGGCCATAGACAAGGCCATCTGCGAGGACAGCAAAAAACCCAGCAGCGACAGCACGACCATCACCAGTTGCAGGGACAACCCGAACAGCAGGCCGATAATGACCTCGCCCAGCGCGGCGGCGATGCCCGCCAGCGAAAACGGATCGATCGGCGCCATATCGCGCATGGCCGGTGCGCTAATCATTGCCAGCACCAACGCGATGGCGACGCGGGCGCGCATGGGGGTAGCGGTCTCCCCGACAAAGGGGGCAACCGACAAGGTGGCGATAAAGCGGCAGAACGGCCACCACAGCATGGGCAGCCATTGCAGCAGTTTGGGAAACAGACCTTCCATCTAGCCCACCAGGGTGGCGGCACGATTGAACATATCTACGCAGAAATCCATCAGGTAGGTTGTGATCCAGTGCCCGGCCAGCGCAATGGTCAGCAAGGTGGCCAAGAGACGCGGCAGGAAGGACAGGGTTTGCTCGTTGATCTGGGTGGCCGCCTGAAACAGGCTGACCAGCACGCCGACCAGCAGCGAGGGCAGCACCAGCAGTACCACCAGGGTCACGATGACGGCCAGACTGTCGTGGACCAGGTCGACGGCGATTTCCGGGGTCAGCATCAGTAGGCCTGTATGCTGGAAACCAGCGTATTGACCGTCAGCGACCAGCCATCGACCAGCACGAATAGCAAAAGCTTGAGCGGCAGGGAGATCACCAGCGGCGACAGCATCATCATGCCCATGGCCATCAGCACGCTGGCTACCACCAGGTCGATCACCAGAAACGGAATAAACAGCATGCAGCCGATCTGGAAGGCAGTTTTCAGTTCGGACAGTAAAAAAGCGGCCAGCTTGACGACAAAAGCGTGTTGCTTGGGTTCGGTGATATGCGCCTCGCCCGACAGGCGGGCAATTTGCGCCAGCGCCGTCTTGCTGGTTTGCGCCAGCATAAAGCGCGACATCGGCTCTTGCGCGACGGTGAGGGCCTGCTGCATAGTGATCTGGTCCTGGTCGAACGGCACCATGGCCTTGTCCCAGACTTCAAGTCCGATCGGACGCATCACCAGCAAAGTCAGGATCAGCGCGACCCCGGTCACGATGCGGTTAGGCAGGCCCTGCTGCAGTCCCAGTGCCAGACGCAGCAGCGACAGCACGATGACGAAGCGGGTAAAGCTGGTCATCATCAGCACCAGCACCGGCAACAGGCCAAGCAGGGTCAGCAGAATCAGGATCTGCGTTTTGACCGTAAAGTCGATCTGGGTGCCGGCTGCATTGGCGCTAAGCAAATCCAGCGTGCCGGCGGCACCTGCGGCCAGCGGCATCAGTGCAAGAGCACCGGCCAGATAGTGCGTAGCGGATAGCTGCTTCATGAAGAGAGTGCGTCCAGGCCCAGATTGTTCAATTCGGTAATGCGCAAACCGTAATTTTCGCCGCAGATCACCACTTCGGCCCGGCCGATCAGGGTACCGTTGACGCGGATGTCCAGCGCCTCGCCGGCCTGCTTGTCCAGTTCGATCACCGAGCCGGTATTCACTGCAGCTAGGTCTGCCAGCGAGATCTCTGCTTCACCGACTTCCAGCGTCAGCGTAACCGGTATGCGCCGCAGCAAGCCGCTCATATCGCGCGGCGCAGGGGAAGCGACGGGGGCTTCGGCGGGTGGCGTATCCAGCCTGTCCAGCAGATTGTCGAGTTCTTCCAGATCGTTGTTTTCCATCATGTGAGCTTCATTCTTCATCGGTAAAGGAGGTCAGGCACAGCCTGCCTTCGTGTTCGACCACGCTGGCGCGGAACAAACGGCTGCGTCCGATATGGACATGGGCTGAACCCGGGTGCAGGGCAGGGATAATCTGGCCGACCCGCAAATCAAGGACTTCACCCAGACTCAGGCTCTGGGGCTGTAGCCGGGCCTGCAGGCGCAGTCTGAGGGTCTCGCCGAAATGGGGGCCTGGCGTGCCGGATGCGCTTGCCGGGCGTGGCGCAAGGTGCGTGCTGCTGGCCCTGAGCAGGCGATCCAGACTGTCGCGGTCAAGGCTGAGACGGATTGCCCCGCAAGGGCTGCCATCGTTTTCTGTCAGCTGCAGGATCAGCGCAAAGACCGGCGTGCTGCCGGGGGCGACAGGCAGGTGCTGGGCGGGGGGCAGCGGAAGCGGAGTATCGCCACAGGACTGGGCAATGAATTCGGGCAGCAAGGGCGCCAGCGTCGCGCCCAGCATCCGGGCCAGGCGAAATTCGGTTTCGGTCTCGGGTTGCTCGGTCTGGGCTGCATCCGTTTGCGCCGTGCGTCCGCCATAGCGGCAGTCGAGTATGCGCAGCAGCAACGGGCGTTCGATATGCACGCCTATGCTGCTGCTGCCGACCCGGTGCCAGCTCCAGCGCGGGCAGGTGCTGACTTCGCGCGTATAGCGCATGCTGCCCAGCACTAAGGCGGCGCGATAGCGCTGGCTCAGTTCGCTTCTGACAAATTCGTGGACCCGGGCTTCAATCAGCGGCATCAGCAGGGGGAGCTGATGAAAAGGCCGGCCTAATGTGGTGGCGTCCAGTGGCTGGACGCGTGCCGCTTGTTCCGGGCTCAGGATCTTGGCTTTGGGCATGGCTTCTTCAAGTTGGCAGGAGAGGGCAGTCAGGCTCGCGGGCGCGGACGTGTTACATGGATGAGCATCTTACTGAATGCAGGGCGGGTAGATGAGGTGAAAATTCACGTAAGGGTCTGTGAAAATTCACGCATATAGAAGATAGAAGTAAGTTTAAACTGCGGCGCAGTAAACCATGCCGTCATAAAGGTGGCATGGCACACCTTTCTCTTATGTCTGTTAAGGATGCGCATGCTCACCAATCCGGGCTTGATGTTACTCAGCGGGCAGTCCGCTATCTTGCGCGATATGGCGACGCTGGCGCAGCCGGCCAATATCGCCAGCCAGCCTGAAGGCGCGGCGGATTCGCACAGCTTTTCCGATGCCATGATGGCTGCGCTGCAGAGCGTGGACGCGCAGGGGCGCGAGGCCTCGGACAAGATGACCGAAGTGGACAGCGGCCGCAGCAATGATCTGGTGGGCGCGATGATACTTAGTCAGGAGGCCGGCCTGTCGTTCTCCATGCTGACCCAGGTTCGCAACAAAGTCGTCAGTGCGGTGGATGACCTGATCAAGATGCCGGTCTGATTCTTTGTGGAGCCTGTCTTGATTTCCCGATTGCGTAACGGTTTTGAAGCCTGGCGCGCGCGCGCGCCGGCATGGCCCGTACCGGCATCCTCCTTGCGCTATGCCTTGCCGATGCTGGCGCTGTGCGCGCTGGTGACGCTGGCGGTGGTGTTCTGGTTGTGGCGCGACGACGCCAGTTATAAACCGGTGTTTGGCGCTGATGAAAAAATCGCCGCCGCCGACATGATGGCGGTGCTGGACGGCGAGCAGATTCCCTATCGCCTGCATCCGCAAAGCGGGCAGGTGCTGGTGCCGGATGCGGTGCTGGGGCGTGCGCGTATGGCGCTGGCGTCCAAGGGGGTGGTGGCACGTCTGCCATCCGGTCTTGAAATCATGGATCAGCAAGACCCGCTCGGGGTCAGCCAGTTTGTGCAGGATGTGCGCTTTCGCCGCGGACTGGAGGGCGAACTGGTGCAAAGCATGCTGGCGCTGGAGCCGGTCAAGGCTGCGCGTGTACATCTGTCACTGCCCAAGAGCACCTCTTTTGTTGGTGCCGCCGATAGCAAGGCTTCGGCCTCGGTGGTGCTGACACTGAAAAACGGCCAGACCCTGAGCGATGAGCAGGTGGCTGCGGTGATCAAGCTGGTGTCGGGCAGTGTATCGACCCTGCCCGAGGGCAGCGTGACCCTGGTCGATCAGGCCGGCAACTTGCTGTCGGCACGGGTGGATCTGTCCGAAGGCTTGGTGCAGGGCAAGGACAGCGAGGCGGCGCGCCGCATCAAGGGCGAGGTTGCCGATAATGTGCGCGCCTTGCTGGGGGCCAGTCTGGGCGAGGGCAATTACCGCTTGAGCGTGACCGCCGATGTCGACAACGACAGGGTGGAGGAGACGCGCGAGCAGTATGGCGAGGCACCCAAGGTCACCAACGAAGCTTCGCGCGCGGAAACCTCGGCCAATGCGCCCATGGTCGGGAGTCCCGGCTCGCTGAGCAACCAGCCCATCGATACCAGTGCTTCTGCGCCGGTCGGTGAAAAGCTGGGTGCCAGCCGCCAGGCCACCACGCGCCAGTATGCTTACGACCGCAATATTACCCAGATCAAACGTGCCCGTGGCCAGTTGCGCCGCCTGAATGTGGCGGTGGTACTGAACCAGCGCGCGGCCCCGGACGGCAAACGCTGGACGCCGGCACAAATCGCCAATATCGAAGCGGTACTGAAAAACGGTCTGGGTTTTGATACCCGGCGCGGCGATACCTTGCTGGTCAGCAGTCTGGATTTCCGTCCCGAAGTGCCGGCCGAACCGTTCTGGATGGACCCGGCGGTGTGGTATGAGGGCTTGCGTATGCTGGGCTGGGCAGTGGCAGCCTTGCTGGCCTATTTGCTGCTGGTCAAGCCCGTGCTCGCGCTGTTGCGCCGTCAGGCATCCCCGCTAGCTGGCAGCGCGCCCGAGCGTGAATTGCCGGCCGAGATGCCGGCCGCGCTGGGGGTGACGCCGGATGGGCAGGGCGTGGCACTGGCAGCGGCGCCTGGGCGGGTGGGGGCGGTTGTGCCCCTGCTGGAAAACTATGATCTGCCACCGGCGGGCTCGTCAGTCGATGTACTGGTCGACCATCTGAAGGATCTGGCGGCTAAGGAGCCGGAGCGGGTGGCCGAGGTGGTGAAACAATGGGTGCAAAAAAGTGGACAACAGCAGTCTTAATGGCGGCATGAATGCCGCAACGGCGGCACTGGCCGCAGCCGAGACGCAGGAGCATGCCTTGTCTCCGGTCGAGCAGGCCGCCATTCTTTTGTTGTGCATGGGGGAAGAGCCTGCGGCGGCCGTTTTGCGCTGTCTGAACCGCGAGGAATTGCTGCAGGTGACGCAGGTGATGAGCGGCTTAAGCGGGATCAAGGTCGATACCGTGAAAACCTCGATCCAGAAATTCTTCGACGAGTACCGCGAGCAAAGCGGCGTGCATGGTGCCAGCCGCGCCTTCCTCAAGCGTTCGCTGGATCTGGCATTGGGCAGCGATATTGCCAACTCGGTACTCGACCAGATCTACGGCGATGCCATCCGTCCCAAGATGGCGCGCCTGCAGTGGGTGTCGCCGCAATGGCTGGCCGACCGTATCGCGCATGAGCATGTGCGCATGCAGGCGCTGTTTTTGGCCTTCTTGCCGCCGGCGCTGGCAGGCCAGGTGCTGGATGCCCTGCCCGAAGCCTGCCATGACCGGGTGCTGGTCAATATTGCCCGTTTAAAAGATGTGGACAGAGACCTGCTGCTGGAGCTGGAGGAGCTGGTCAACCGCTGTCTGGCCAGTCTGCACACGCAAAGCACCGGTGTCGAGGGCATGCAGCAGACTGCCGACATCATCAACCGCATGTCGGGCGATCGTGGCCGCATGATAGAGCTACTGCGCGCGCATGACCCGAAGATCGTGTCCGAAATCGAGTCGCGCATGTACGACTTCTTCGTCTTGTCGCGCCAGACCGAAACGGTGATTGCACGCATCTGCGAGGATGTTTCGCTCGAAATGTGGGCCATTGCGCTCAAGGGTGCCGAGCCTGCGGTGCGTGACGCCATTATCCAGACCATGCCGCGACGCCAGGCACAGAACTTCGAGGGCCAGATGCGCCGTCTGGGGCCGGTGCCCAAGAGCCGCATCGAAGATGTGCGCGGCGAGATTATGGAGCTGGTCAAGGAAATGGCGGCCAATGGTGAAATCGACCTGCAGCTGTTTCCCGAGGAAGTCGTCGAGTGAAGAGCTGGCGTTCTTTCCGCTTTCCGCCGCTGGTGCAGGGCGAGTTGCCTCCCGCTTTTGCCAGCGGCGATGTCGCGCAGGTGCAGGCCTCGGTGGCCGACGGTTTCCGTCAGGGCATGGATGCCGGCTACCACGAGGGTCTGGCCGCGGGCGAGGCGGCCGGGCGCGAGGCCGGCCAGCGCGCCGGTTATCAGGACGGGCTGGAACAGGGGCGCCAGCAGGCGCTGGCCAGCTTGCTGGCACTGGCCGCGCCGCTGGATGCGGCGGCGGCATCATTGCGCCACACCTGTGACGACTATCAGGCTTTTTTGCGCGAAGGCGTGGTGGATCTGGTTGACCGGGTGGCCCGCCAGGTCATTCGCTGCGAGCTGACTTTGCGTCCGGCACAGATTCTGGTGCTGGTCGAGGAAACCCTGGCTGCCTTGCCTCTGGTCAAGGGCGAGGTGGAGATCGCCTTAAATAGCGAGGAATACGAGCGCATTCGCGAGCTGGCGCCTGAGCGGGCCAGCCAGTGGCATTTGCTGGCCGATGCCAAATTGCCGCCCGGTGAGTGCCGCATCCGCACACCTGAAATAGAGGCCGATGCCGGCTGTCGTCAGCGGCTGGATGCTTGCCTGGACAAGGTACGTACGCAATTGGCCATCTTGCCGCCAGACGGCAGCGAGATGCCTCCGGTTGCGCTGGCAGCAGAGGCGCTTGCTCCGGCTGCGACAACCGATACCGCTGGCGCGCGCAAGCGTGCGCCGGCCAAGGCTGCGCCGCCTGTGAAAACCAAGCCGCAGACCGAGGCCGAGGCGACGGCTGCGCCGGTCAAGCGCAGCAAGGCACGCAGCAAGGCGCAAGCAGGGGCAGACGATGCTGCGTGATGCGCTGGGGCAACTGGACCTTGCCAGTGTACCGATGGCCAGTGTGACCGGTCGCCTGATCGGCGTGTCCGGCCTGCTGCTGGAAAGCGTGGGCTGCCCGCTGGAAACCGGGCAGCGTTGCCTGATTGAAACGGCACGCGGCGAGTGGCTGGATGCGCAGGCTGTGGGCTTCAAGCGTGAAGTCTCGTATCTGATGCCATTCAAGAAACCGGTCGGTTTGATGACGGGCGCCCGGGTCAAGCCGGCACCGGACGCCGGCGGCCTGATGATAGGGCCGTCCTGGCTTGGGCGTATTGTCAACGGGCTGGGCGAGCCGCTGGACGAAATGGGTCGCCTGGGCGGGGACATGCCGCTGGCAGCACATCCGCCACGCATCAATCCGCTTAAAAAACGTGCGGTGGATACGCCGCTGGATGTCGGCGTGCGTGCCATCAACGCGATGCTGACACTGGGGCGCGGCCAGCGCGTCGGCCTGTTTGCAGGTTCGGGGGTGGGCAAGAGCGTGCTCTTGGGCATGATGACGCGCCACACCGAAGCCGAGGTGGTCGTGGTCGGCCTGATCGGCGAGCGTGGGCGCGAGGTGCGCGAGTTTGTCGAGCATGCGCTGGGCGCACAAGGCTTGGCCAAGGCAGTACTGGTGGTAGCGCCGGCAGACGAGTCGCCCTTGATGCGCCTGAAAGCGACCGAGTTGTGCCACACCATTGCTGCCCATTTTCGCGATCAGGGGCAGAACGTGCTGTTGCTGGTGGATTCGCTGACCCGTTATGCGATGGCGCAGCGCGAAGTGGCGCTGGCACTGGGCGAGCCGCCCGCCACGCGCGGTTATCCGCCTTCGGTATTCGGCATGTTGCCAGCGCTGGCCGAAAGTGCCGGCAATGGCGAAGGGAGCACGGGCAGCATGAGTGCGATCTACACCGTATTGGCCGAGGGCGATGACCAGCAGGACCCGGTGGTCGATACCGCGCGTGCCATTCTTGACGGCCATATCGTGCTGACGCGCGAACTGGCCGAGCGCGGCCATTATCCGGCCATCGATATTGCCGCTTCGGTCAGTCGCTGCATGGGGCAGGTGGTGCCGCGCGAGGTGAAGTTGTCGGCACAAGCGCTGAAGGCGATGTGGGCGCGTTATCAGGAAGTCAGGGCATTGTTGCCGCTGGGCGCCTATGTCGCCGGTGCCGATCGCGATACTGATCGCGCTTTATCCTTGCTGCCGGCGATAGAGGGTTTATTGCGTCAGGATGCCGACACGGGCGCATCGCTGGCCGGTAGCTGGCAACAGTTGCAGGAGATTGTCGCATGAGCAAAGCGCGCAGTTTGCAGGCCTTGAACGTGATGGTGGGTGTACGGCAGCGGGAGGTAGAGCGCGCAGCCGACGAGCTTAAAACCAAACATGCCTTGCTGCAGCGTTACCGCAACAATATCAGTCTGCTGGAGCAGCTGGGTGCGCCGCCATCGGCGGGCCAGGCGGTGTTCAGCAGCTCGCAGGCGATGAATATGTCGGCTTACAAGGCGCAGCTTAGCCAGATCAAGCTCAGCCAGCAGCAGGATCTGGCCTTGTCGGAAGCCGATGCCGAGCTGAGTCGTCAGGGTCTGCTGGCAGCGCGGTTAAAACGCGAGGCGATGGCGCAGGTGCATGATGCTGCGGCACGTCACCTGTTGCGCGAGGTGGAGCGGCGCGAGCAAAAGCATGCGGACGAAGCGGCCGGCCTGAGCTGGCAGCGCCAGACAGCGCGCTTTTAGTCTGCAAGCCGCAGGATAAACAGGATGGTTTTATTAAGTGGCTTAATTGTTTTAGTAAAAATTCAAGAAAACAGCGTGTTTGGTCGCTAGTTAACACTATGGTGGACTGCCCGAACAGGATATTGCTATGACCGACTTCAATCCCGCCCAGATGGCCAGCCAGATGGCCACCTACTATGTGCAAGGCGCGAAAGCGCAGCTTGATATGCAGAGCAAGGCCAGCAAGGGGCGCAGCGATGCCCTCGCCAGCTTGCAAAAATCGCTGCAGGATTTCCGTAGTGCACTGGATGGGCTGAGTGCCAAGAAAAACATGCTGGCGATGAGCGCAACCGTCTCGCCCGATGGCGCCGCCACGGTGACTGCGACCGGCAAGGCTCAGGGCGGCCGCTATTCGCTGTTTGTCGAGCAGGTGGCCAGTGCGCACCAGATCAGTTTTGTGCCGCCCAACGGGCTGGCGGTGGCGAGTGGCGAAACCCTGACGGTGAATGTGGGGGCAAAGAGCTTTTCGATTTCCTTGAAGGATGCGGACACCGATGGTGTCTCCGGCTTGTCGCCCACCGAGATTGCACGCGCCATCAACCAGCATAAGGATAATGCCGGCAAGCTCAGTGCCGGCGTGGTGACCGGGCAGGACGGCAGCAGCACGCTGATCTTGTCGGCTGGCCAGACTGGGGCGGCCAATACGATCACGCTAAGCTCAGGCAATGCCGCGCTGGCGGGTGCGCTCACGGCACGCAAGCAGCTGACCGAGGCCAGGGATGCGGTGGTGTGGATGGGGGCGAAGGATACCGGGGTCAAGCTGACTCAGGCGAGCAATGCTTTTGCCGTAGTGGATGGCGTCACCTTGAACCTGAGCAAGGCACAGGGGGCGGGTGATGCCCCGCTAGTGCTGAATGTTGCGCGCAGCGACACCGATACCACCGCCAATGTGCAGGGCTTTGTCGACGGCTATAACGCGCTGCTCAAAAACATCAATAGCCTGACGGTGGCCGGCAATGCCGAAAAGGGGCAGGCGGCCGGCGCTTTTGCCTCGGACGCCAGTGTGCGTGCGCTGCGTGAGCGGCTGAACAGCCTGATCCGTCAGGATTTCGGCGGGGTCAAATTGTCGGACATGGGTATCAGCGCCGCGCGTGACGGCACGCTTACGCTGGACAAGACCAAGCTGGGCAAACTGCTGGACAGCAAGCCGGATGCGCTGGACAGTTTTTTTAACGGCACGACGGCATCTGGCGGTCTGCTTAAAGCCGGCAGCAGCTATCTGGATACCTGGCTGAGCTCGACCAAGGGCGTGCTCAAACAGCGCAGGGATTCCGAAACCGGGCTCAAGGCCGATCTGGACAAGCGCCAGAGCCGTATCGATCAGGATTACGACCAGGCTTACCAGCGCTATCTCAAGCAGTACAGCCAGCTGCAGCAGTTGCAGACGCAAATGGCTAAAACCGTGGAAATGTTGAACAGCAATCTGGGCGTTTGATGCGCCAGAGGCAAGGGGCGGGAAAATGGATTACGAAGCGTATCGCAATTATCACGCAGTGAATCTGGAGTCGCAGACCAGTCAGGCATCGCCGGTCGAGCTGGTACTGGTGTTGTTCGATGGACTGATGGAAGAGCTGGCGCGGGCGCGAGCCCATATCGAGCACGGTCGCTATGAGGAAAAGGGCGACAGCATTACCAAGTGCATCAATATCCTGAACGGCCTGTCCGGTGCACTGGATTTTGATAGCGGTGGCGAGGTCGTGACCAATCTGGCCCGCCTTTACGATTACTGTGCCTACCGGCTGTATGACGCAAGCGTCAAGCTGGAGGTGGGGCAGATTGATGAAGTTCTGGCTTTGCTGGCCCAGCTTAAGGGCGGCTGGATCGGGGTAAGGGATCAGCATGAAGCCGCACACCCCTGACCCGAGCGCACTGATCCATGCGGCCGAAGCGTGCGACTGGACGCGGCTGGCACAGCTGGATTTGCAGTTGCAGCATTATCTTGCCCAGCCCGACGTCACGCGCGAGCTGGCCTTATTGCTGGCTTTGCGCGAGGCATATCGCGAAGCTGCCGCCATTTGCAGCGCCCATAGCGCACAGCTGGCGCGGGAAATGGCACTGCTGGCCTCCTCACGCGAGGGGCAGCAAGCTTATGCACTTTTCAGTGAGTCGGAGCTTTTATGATGTCGCCTGCCTTGTCTGTGGTGCCGGCACGCCCGGAAGCTGTGCCCGTCACTCCGCCTGTCGCATCCTGCGACGCGGCGAGCCCGGACGACCTGCTCTTTTCCGGTTTGCTGGCAAATTTGCCGCAGGAAGAGCAGCTCCCTGGCGAAGAAACCGAGCCCAAAGGCCCTCTGCTTGAGGCCGCTGGCAGTATGGGCGTGCCTGCACCTGCATTGCCAGCCATGACCATGATGGCCATCGCCATGATGCCCCCCAGAGAGGTAGAGGTAGGGTCGGGCGTGTTACCGGCCGATCAGGGTGTTGAAGGTGTGGCCATCGAGAGCCGGCATGCAGCCGCGCAGGCCGCTGTCCCGGTTCGTGCGGGCGAGACGGCTGTGGGCGCTGCTTTGTTGCACGGGTTGCCGGCGGCTGATTTTGCTTCTCATTTATTGCGCCAGGCGGCAGCGCCTGCTCAGTCGCTGCCGAGTCCGCCGTCTGTGCCGGCAAGGGAGGCGGATTCGTCTTCCGTATTGTCTGGCGAAATTTCGCCTAGGTTTTCACCTTCGTTGCCGCTAGCGCTTGCCGATGGCGAGATGAACAGGCTGGCCATCGCAAGCGATGCCGGAATGGGCGTTCTCTGGCCGACAGGAGCTAAGGCGGCGGCATCGTTGCCGGAGTGGGCGCCACTCTCGCTTGATGCCGGCAAGAGCGCCAGTTGGGGCGAGTCCTTGCGTAGCGCATTGGGCGAGCGGCTGCAGCTTCAAAGCGCTCATGGCATGGATAAGGCGCTGATCAGGCTGGATCCGCCGAAGCTGGGTGCGCTGGAAATCAGCATACGGCATGAGGGCGGCGGGCTGTCGGTACAGCTCACGGCTTCCAACCCTGATGTAGTCCGGCAGTTGCAGACTATAGGTGAGGGCTTGCGCCAGGATCTGGCGCAGCGTCAGTTCTCCCAGGTCAGCGTTGATGTGCGTGAAGGTCAGGCCGGCACCGGTCAGGGACATGGACGACAGGGTGGGCAGCAGCAGAGCGGGCAGACGCCAGGCAAGGCGCTGGCCGAGGCAGATATCCCCGGTGAGGTGTTCGAACTGGGGCAGGGTTTCAGCAGGGTCTGAGGTTTTTCATGAATAAATCGGTAGTAATCGGCGTAGTCGCCGCGCTGGTGGCGGTGCTGGCAGGTGGCGGCGGCATGTACTTCTGGATGGGGACTTCCACGCATGCCAAGGCGGCAGAGCCTGCGGCACCCGTGGTCAAGGATGGCCGGTTTGTCAGTCTGGACAAGGTTATCGTCATGCTCAAGGGTAGCGAAGGGGCGAGCCAGCAGTTTATGGCGATAGATCTGGTGTTTCGCACATCGGACAAGCAAGAGGCTGAGGTCAAGGCACAATTGCCGTTTTTCCGCAGTATTGCCGTGCGTTCCCTGTCGCAGCTGGGTGCGGCGCAAGCCAGCTCCATGAGCGTCGATGCTTTCCAGCAGCGCCTGGCTCAGGCATACAAGACGACGTTTGCCGGTGAGGGGCGAGCGATGCCGTTCTCCGAGGTCATGGTTGCCAAGCTGATTATCGAGTAACGCGCATGTACGCCGATTACGCAGAAACGGTGTGGCAGGACGAAGGCAGCCAGCTGGATGCCTATTTGCCACTGGTCAAACGCATCGTGCGCCAACTGTCTTCGCAGTGTGCGGCCGTGATCGAGCGCGAGGATATGGAACAAATAGGCCTGATGGCCTTATTGGAGTCGCTGCGGCGTTATGGGGTGCCGGATGAGCGTTTTGCCGGCTTTGCCGTCTTGCGCGTGCGCGGAGCGATTCTGGACGAGTTGCGCCGCCTGGACTGGCGGCCGCGTGCGGTGCGTCAGGATGCGCACAAGATACGCGATGGTTTGCGCGAGCTGACGCGCAAGCTCGGGCACGAGCCTGGCGAGGCCGAGGCTTGTGCCTTGCTGGGTCTGAGCGCGCAGGCATATGGAAACGCCATGCAAGCCGAGAGTGCCGAGGCTATGGCCAGCCTGGACGAGCTGTTGGCGGCCGGGCATGAGCCGGGGGGGATGTCGCGTCCGGATGAGGCCTTGCTGGACCGCTTGAGTCTGGCACAAGCCCTGCGCTTGCTGGATGAGCGCGAACAACGTGTGATCCAGCTGTATTACGAATTCGACCTGAGCCTCAAGGAGATCGCGCTGGTGCTCGATCTGACCGAGGCACGTGTATGCCAGATCAACAAGGCCGCGCTGAAAAAAATGAAAATGCGGCTTGCCGCCTGACCCCCTGAAAGCAAAACATGCAGCAACTACTCGGTATTTTCATTGTCCTCGCCTGCGTATTCGGCGGCTTCATGATCCATGGCGGCTCCTTGGCGGTATTGTGGCAGCCGATCGAATTGCTGATCATTTGCGGTGCAGCCTTGGGAGCCATCGTACTGGGCAACCCCGGTCATGTCCTTAAGGAAATGGTCGGCCAGCTCAAGCGTGTCATCCTGCACAAAAAACAAGGCGCAGAATTTCAGCGCCAGCTGTTGCTATTGATGTACGAGTTGCTGATTACCGCCAGCCAGGGCCTGAAGGCAC
Source organism: Aquitalea sp. S1-19 (assembly GCF_024343515.1). Lineage (NCBI taxonomy): Bacteria > Pseudomonadati > Pseudomonadota > Betaproteobacteria > Neisseriales > Chromobacteriaceae > Aquitalea > Aquitalea sp. S1-19. The sequence goes on from NZ_RJTZ01000019.1 coordinate 26,437, forward strand.
TGGACGAGCATGTGGAAAATCCGGCGCAAAGCCCGTTGTTTACCCGTTATCCGCTGGTGCTGGACGAGCCGAAATTAATGGCCTTTATCGTTGACAACTTCCGCCTGATGGCCATGGGCAAGATCAATGCCCATGAGCTCGAAGGGGTGCTGGACCACGAAATCGAATCCATCGAGGAGGAGCTGGAGCAGCCATCCAAATCGTTGCACAAGATTTCCGAGGGCATGCCCGGCTTCGGGATTCTGGCTGCGGTGCTGGGTATCGTGATGGCGATGAACAGTGTGGGCGCCGGCGCAACGGCTGGCGAAATCGCTGCCAAGGTGGGCGCGGCGATGGTGGGGACCTTTATCGGTATTTTCTTCTGCTACGGGGTGCTTGACCCCTTGTGCAATATGATGCACCAGCAGGTGAAGGAAGAAATGTCCAATTTCGAATCGGTCAAGGTGGTGCTGGTCACCCATGTGGCGGGCAAACCGCCGCTGTTGGCCATCGATGCCGGTCGTCGTCTGGTGCAGCTCAATACCAAGCCCAGCTTCTCGCAACTGGAATTGTGGATTAATGCGCTTGAAGGTGTGAGCTAAGGAGCGGGCAATGGCCAGAAAAGACGAGCACCACGAAAGCACCATTATCAAGAAAGTCTCCAAACGCGGGGGCGATGCCGGCCATGGCGGGGCTTGGAAGGTGGCTTTTGCCGATTTCGTACTGGCCTTGATGTGTCTCTTCATGGTGTTGTGGGTGCTGGCGGCACGCGATCAGGAAAATCTGGAAAAGGTATTGAACGCGGGCGGTGCGACCATGACGGCGGAAGGTGGTTCGGTACGACTGGATCACGCGGGAAATCCTAAAGGAAGCCTGATTCCGCGTGACCCGATTCCGGGTCAGCCGCAAAGCGACAGCCGTGCCCAGACCCAAGTCAAGAGCAGCAGCCAGCCCTCGGCGCTGAACGATTCTGCCGGTGCGCGCCAGCGTGTTGACTCCGAGCAGGCGATGCAGAAACTGGCGCGCATGATGACGACGCTTTCGATCGAAGCCGGATTGGCCGGCAATATGCAGGCGGTGGTCACGCCTTATGGTTTGCGCATTCTGCTGCATGACACCGATGAGCAGGGGATGTTTGAGCGCAGCAGTTCCGCGATCAATGAGCGTTTTCGCCTGTTGCTGGTCAGGATGGGGACGATGTTTCGTGGCATAGAAAACCAGTTGCTGATTGTCGGGCATACCGATTCGCTGCAGTTCCGTAACCAGAGTCATGCCGCTTTTTCCAACTGGAGTTTGTCCAGCAATCGGGCGATGACTGCCCGTGCCCACTTGCTGGATGGCGGCATGCCTAAGGACAGCATCTTGCAGGTGGTCGGCATGGCGGATAGGGCACCGCTGGATCGTGCGAACCCGGCGGCGGTGGCCAATCGGCGTATCGAGATGCTGGTGTTGACGACGGAGCAGGCACATCAGGTGTCCGCCATGTTTGGTATGCCCGGGCGGACGGAAGCATTGATGCCCGGCGTCAACTCGGCCCGGCCGGATGTGACTCCTGCCTCGGTGCTGCAAGAACGCTTGGTCAAGGCGCACTGATGTCTGGCTAAGTGTGTTGTTGCGATGCAATAAAAAATAGCAGTATTAAGTGTTTTGTTACACTCATGTCATTCAATGCGGTATTATCGCAAACATTGGTTATCAATACCTGTTGTTATTAAACAATGTTAGTGAAAAACCGCCTGATTACTGCCAGATTTCTTAATAGTTTCTGCTGCGGTATTCTGTTGTCATGGCAAGTGTAAAGCAGAAATCGTGACCCGAAATAATGACAATATCCGGCAACAGGTCGCGCAATGCGATTTTTTTGCCGAGCTGGACGAAGCCGCATTGGCGCGCTTAATGGATGTGGGAATACCGTTGCGCTTGCGTAAAGGGGAGACCTTATTCCGTGAAGGGGATGTGCTCGACGCTATTTATGTGCAACTGTCCGGCCGTATTCAGTGCTGTGCCGAAGATGGGAGTGGCAAGCGTTTTGTTTTTCTGTTCAGCAAGCCCGGCGATGTATTGGGGGAAGTCTCCTATCTGGATGGCGGTGGCAGTGCATGGGGCTGCTGTGCCGATGAAGAGTGCGAGCTGCTGAGGTTCCGCCGTCAGGACTTGATGATGGTGTTCGATGACAAGGATGGTCTGCCTTGTGCCGTCAGCCGGCAGCAAATTCTTTTGCGTCTGGCCGGCATGGTGCGAACCATGTCGCTGGTGGCCCGCAATCTGGCCTTGCTTGATGTCTACGGCCGTATCCGCATCTTGTTCGGCGAGGTGATGGTTGAAATAGATGGCGCATTGCAGCTGGAAAAACCTTTTACGCAACAGGAAATAGCCGAACGTATCGGCTCTTCGCGCGAGATGGTGGCGCGTATCCTTAAAGAACTGGTATACGGCCATTACATCCGTCTGGATAACCGCCGCATCACCTTGCTTAAACCTTTGCCGGAACAGTTTTAAGTTTTTGCCGGCTGCTGTCGCCTTATCTAGGTAAGAGGTTCAAGGATAAACGAGGCAAGAGATGCGTATCACACCACAAAGAACAGAACTGCGCGAACTGCCCGCCGGCAAGCGTACCGGTGCGCCCGCTTCTCCCATGCCGGCCGAGGTGAAGCAAGGCAGCGCGGAGTCTGCGCGTATTACGCCTGCGATGAATGCGCTTTCCGCCATGGCGGAGGTAGATATGGATAAAGTCGCCGCGATTCGTCAGGCGCTCTCGCGCGGTGAAATTGGTTTTGATGCGGATAAACTGGCCGGGCTGATCGCCCGCTACCATGGCAATCAGGGATGATGAACGCGGCAGTGCTCAAGCAGTTGATGGCCGGCATTCAGGCTGACCGTAGTGCTTACGCAGAGCTCGAGCATCTGCTGGAAGCGCAATTCGGCGCCATCGTGCGTTGTGATGCGCCCCGGCTTGCATTGCTTGCCGAAAACATTCTGCAACTCAGTGCAACGCTGGATGGCAGTCGCTGTGAGCGCGAGCGTTTGTTGCGGGATGCATTGGGTGTTAGCAGGCTGACTTCAATCGAACAGGTGTTTATGCGTTTGCCCGCCGATATCGCGACGCGCTGCCGGGCACATTGGGAAGCCTTGTGTATCAAGGTGCAGCATTGCCAGTCGCTGAATACGCGCAATGGCCGGCTGATGAGCGAGCAGCACGGCTTGTTGACCCGGGTGATGTTCGGTGACGAGGATGTCTATGTTTCTGCCTGAGTCCCGGCGTTTGCCATTTTTGGTGGCGGGGGAGATGCCGGCTGCGGCCACTCTGCCTGCGCCGGCCCCTGGCGCTGCCGGCCAGTTTTCCGCACTTTACCGGCAAACCCGGCAGGAGGTCAGTGACTATATCCGTCACGGAGAATCCGAGGCGATGCCGGCGCTTTCACCTGATGGTGCCTGGCTGCATAGCCGGCTTGCCATGGTGGGTGAGGCTGGCGCTGCGCGCGCCGTTTCGCTTGCAGGGTCGGCGGAGGATTTTGCCAGCGCCGTTTTGCCTTATGCGCGTCAGGCAGCCAGCGCATTGGGCGTGGCACCGGAGATTGTCGCGGCACATGCGGCGCTGGAGTCCGATTGGGGGCGTCGCCCCATCGTGCGCGAGGACGGCGCGAATAGCTTCAATTTGTTCGGTATCAAGGCGGGGGAGGGCTGGCAAGGTGAGCGCACCCGCAGCATGACTCATGAATTCGTCGACGGGCAGGCGCGCAAAAGCGTCGAATCCTTTCGCGCCTATCCCGATTACGCCGCAGCCTTTAACGACTATGCGCGTCTGATTTCCTCAAACCCGCGCTATCGTGCCGCCCTGGGGGTGGGAAGTGATGGCGCAGCCTATGCCCGTGCGCTGGCGCAAGGTGGCTATGCTACCGATCCGGATTACGCCGCCAAACTCAGTAGTGTGGTGACGTCCTTGCGCCAGCGCCAGGCGCGTGCCACTACTCCAGCGGGCTAACGACCCCCGCCGCGCTGACTCTGGCCGGGAAAATCCGGCCGCTGGCCAGATTCCTTACCCGTATGATATCCCCTGCCTTGCCATGATTTTGCGCTTCTGCGCTGACCCTGACTTCTATACCGGGGCGACTGGCGATGATGTCTATCTTGTCGCCGCGTCTGATCAGCACGCGCCCATCCCCTGATCTGGATGGCGCTGACGGGTGAGTCGGTTCGACTCCTGCGTCTTTCTTGCTGTCTTGCGTGGCTATTTCTTCGCTGCGACTCCCCTTTTGTGTCTTGTCGGGCGTGGCTTCTGTTTCTGGCGTCTGCGGCGAAGACGCGAGGATTCTGGCGCGTACTGTCCATATGCTTTGCCACAGGCCGGGGCAACTCACGGCAAAACGCATGCGCCCGGGGTTGCGGGTGTCGATATTGCGTATTTGCAGCATGGACGGGCAAGGAGGCAGGCGGTCGGCTTCGCGTGGCGGGATAAAGCTCAGTTGGGTCGCTGGCGGCTTTTCGCCGGCTTTTGCCTGCGACAGCAGTGCCTGGTTTGCCGCGATATCGAGTTGTTGGTGTATGGCTGGCGTGGCGGCAAGCGCACACTTGGCCAGACATAACAAGCCAAGCGTCAGTGCCTGGCGGTAGGGCTTCGTGAATATTGCCATTCTGGCTGTCTTGGTAATTATTACATGTACGTATCTCGGGGGGCTTATTAATATCCCCTATCAATTTTACCGGTTTATTCTTAACCAGTATCTTGAGTCATAGCAACGGTATTGAACATGGCTAGGGGTGTCAATGGGGATAGCTTTTGACAAGGCGCTGGGTATTCATCCTGAAGCGCTCAAACTGAGGGCGGAGCGTACACGCATTCTGGCATCTAACCTGGCCAATGAAAGCACGCCCGGTTACCAGGCTCGCGATATCGATTTTTCTGCTGCGCTGGAGCAGGCGACGAGCGGCGAAGGCGATATGGAGATGGCGCTGGATACGGCAGCAAAATACCGTACGCCCAATCATGCATCGCTGGATGGCAATACGGTGGAACTGGGTGTCGAACAAGCTGAGTTTGCCCAGAATACCAGCGATTTCCAGACCAGCCTGACTTTCCTGAATATGAAATTCAGGGGCTTGGCCAAAGCCATTTCGGGGCAATAAATCATGTCTTTCAGGGATATTTCCCGCATCGCGGGTTCGGCCATGACGGCGCAGACCATTCGCCTGAATACCATCGCCAGTAATCTGGCCAATGCCGAGTCTGCCTCGGGCTCGGAGGCCGTGGCCTATCGCGCCCGCAAGCCAGTGTTTGCCGCCATGGCACAAGGGGGCGCGGATGGCTGGCAAGGCGCGACAGTAGCGGTGCTGGATGTGGTCAAAAGCCCGGCGCCACTGCGCAAGCTGCATGAGCCGGGCAACCCGCTGGCGGATGCGGACGGTAATGTGTTCTACCCCAATGTGAATCCGGTCGAGGAAATGACCGACATGATGGCGGCCTCGCGCGCTTTTCAAACCAATGTCGAAGTGATGACCCGGGTACGCTCCATGCAGGGCGACCTGCTCAAGATGGGAGAAGGCTGATGGCAATTTCAGGCGTGACAGTCGATGAGCGGCAAACTGGCGGACCCAAGGGGGAGGCGCCGGTTGCCAAGGCTGCCGGTCAAGCCTTGGGCGATGCAGACATGTTCATGACTTTGCTGATGGCGCAGATCAAGAATCAGGACCCGTTGTCGCCCAGCGACCCTGCCCAGTTCGTCAACCAACTGGTGCAGATGAACCAGATGCAGACTTCGCTTTCCATGTTGTCCGAGCTCAAGGGCAATGCCCTGATGATGCGCGAGCTGCAGGGCTTAGCGCTTGGGGGGCAGGTCGGGCATCTGTCGCGGGTTTCTACCAATAAGCTTGAACTGTCGAGCGATTCGGGCCCGCTTAGCGGCCACCTGACGCTATCCGGTGCGGAAAAAGCGGTTTCGGTGACGCTCACGGCAGCGGATGGCAGCCAGACCAAGGTGGATCTGGGCGCGCAGCCGGAAGGCGCGTCTGCTTTCAGCATTGATCCGGCGGCGCTGAAATTGCCTGCCGGCCGCTATGAGGTCAGTGTGCAGACGGCATCCGGCAAAAAACCGATGCTCGAGTTCGAGGCGCGTATCGAGAGTGTGCGCCTGCCCGTGTCCGGAGGCGAACCCTTGCTGCGCCTGGCAGGTCTGGGCGAGTTTCCCGCTTCTTCCATTACCCAGTTGCGCGGTTCGGCTACCCGCGACGCTCAAGGATAGTCATGAGTCTAGAAATCGCAGTTTCCGGCATCAATGCTGTCAGCAGCCAGCTGGACAGTATCAGTAACAATATTGCCAACGCCTCGTCCTATGGCTACAAGACTGGCCGCACCAACTTTGCCTCGCTCTATGTGGGCTCGCAGGCGATGGGTGTCGGTATCTCCTCCAGGACGCAGGATATTGCCCGCATGGGTGGGATGCAGTCGACCGGACGCCTGCTGGATGCGGCCATTGACGGTAGCGGCTTCTTTATTACCCGTGGCAGCGACGGCTCGGACCAGTACACGCGGGTCGGCATGTTCAATACCGACAAGGACGGTTTTCTGGTCGACGGTTCGGCGCGACGCGTGCAGGGCTATGCCATGAATGCGGCAAATGGTGCGATGGGAGCGCTGGGCGATCTTAAAATCCCATCCGGCCAGATCCCGGCCATGGCCAGCACTGCGCTCAAATACACCGGTAACCTGTCTACCGCGTGGACGAAGATGACCGGAACCTTCGATAAGAACGACCCGTCGACTTTCAATGCCTCGACCGTCTCGGTGGTGTATGACTCGCGTGGCGACAAGCATAACCTGACCCAGTATTTTGTCCGGACGGGAGACAACGAAGTCCAAGTGCAATATACGCTGGATGGCAAGCCGGCCGGCGCGCCCGCTACGCTGACTTTCGGCGCAGATGGTCAGCTGAACGTGCCTGCCATCAACTCTCTTGCCCTGGGTACGCCTGCGGGTGCTGCTCCGTTGACGGTCAATGTCGACTACTCGGGTACCACCTTGTTTGCCGGTGAAAGCACCACCTTGGCCAATAGCGTTAACGGCTATGCCTCGGGTGTGATGACCGGGGTCCGCATCGAAAGCAATGGCGAACTGGTCGCCCAATACAGTAATGGCCAGCGCATGGCGGTCGGGGTATTGGCCATTGCCAACTTCCCCAACGAGGCCGGGCTATCGCCGGTATCCGGTGCCAGCTGGATAGATTCGCCCGCTTCCGGTACCGCCGTAGTGTCGGTGCCGGGTAACGGCAAGGCTGGCGTGCTGGCGGCTGGCGTACTGGAAGGCTCCAACGTCGATATGACCGGTGAACTGGTGAAACTGATGAGTGCGCAGCGCAGCTATCAGGCCAACACCAAGGTGATTACGGCCGAGAGTCAGGCGATTCAGGCCCTGATGCAGGCAATCTAAGGCGATTATGGACGCGCTGATATTTACCGCCATGAGCGGAGCCAACCGTGCACTCAAGGCGCAGCAGGTACATGCCAATAATCTGGCCAATAGCGAAACGGGCGGTTTTCGCGCCGATTTTGGCGTGGCCCGCAGCCAGGCGGTAGCCGGCAGCGGTTTTGATGCCCGCCATGTGACAAGGCTGGAACCCTCTGCGGTCAATAGCAGGCCCGGTGCGATTCATGCGACCGGGCGCGAGCTGGATGTGGCGATCGAGGGCGAGGGCTTTCTGGCGGTGCTTGATGGCGGGCAGGAGGTGTATACCCGCGCCGGCAGTCTGGATGTTGGTGCCGATGGCACGCTGAGCGTACAGGGCCGGCCGGTGCTGGGCGATGGCGGTGCGATCACGCTGCCGCCATTTAGCCAGTTGGCGATTGCTGCCGATGGGACTTTGTCGGTGCAGGCGCAGGGTGAAACGCTGATGCAGCCGGTAGCCAAGCTCAAGTTGGTCAGGCCGGTGCCGGAAGAGCTGAGCAAGAATGGCAACGGTTTCATTATCAGCCGTGCAGGCGGGACTTTGCCGGCAGACGATACAGTGCGCGTCAAGGGCGGGCATCTGGAGCGCAGCAATGTGTCGGCGGTCGAGGAAATGATTGCGACCATGGCTTTGGGGCGCGATTTTGAATTGCAGATGAAAATGTTCAATACCGCCAGTGAAATGGCCGATGCCGGCAATCGTCTGGTGCGCGGCTAAGCCAAGGAGAAGATCATGAATCCGGCTTTATGGATCAGCAAGACCGGCATTCAGGCGCAGGATGCGCGCCTGGGGGCGATTGCCAATAATCTGGCCAATGCCAATACCGTGGGTTTCAAGCGCGACCGGTTGGTATTCGAAGACTTGTTTTACCAGATCGAGCGCCAGCCCGGTGCACAGGTCGATGCCAATAATCTGGCGCCTTCCGGCGTGCAGTTCGGTAATGGCACACGCTTGGCCGGCACGCAGAAGGTGTTTACCGGCGGGGCGATTTCCACGACCGGACAAGCCATGGACGTGGCCATTATCGGTCAGGGTTTTCTGCAAGTGCAGATGGCCGACGGCAATACCGGCTATACCCGTGCGGGGCAGCTGCAGGTCAATGCCGAAGGGCAACTGGTGACCGCGCAAGGGCTGCCGCTGGTGCCGGCCATGACGCTGCCGGCTAATGCCACATCGGTCACCATCAGCGAAAGTGGTCAGGTGTCTGTCGGCGTGCCCGGCTCGACCCAGTTGCAGGCTGTGGGGCAGTTGACGCTGGCCAGCTTCGTGAATCCGACCGGCCTGCTGGCCTTGGGCGGCAATCTGTTTCAGGAAACCGATGCCAGCGGCGCACCGGTCGAGGGCAATCCGGGTGCGGATGGCATGGGCAAGCTCAAGCAGGGCGCGCTGGAAGGTTCGAATGTGCAGGTGGTCGAAGAAATGGTTGAAATGATTGCGGCGCAGCGCACCTACGAGATGAATACCAAGGTGCTGTCAGCAGCCGACAATATGATGCAGAACCTGGCCCAGTCGGCACGATGAGATACATGTTCTGGCTTGGCCTGGTTTTGCTTGCAGGTTGCGCCCAGATGCCGCAGGTCAGGGAGAGCGAGCCCGAACTGCCGCCAGTACCTTTGGCCAGTGCCAAAGGCAGCGGCGGTGGCGTGTTTTCGGCTTATGGTGCGGCGTCGCTGGTGGCGGATAAGCGCGCGTTTCGTCCGGGCGATGTACTGACGGTGGTGCTGGAAGAAACCACCCAGGCGAGCAAGCGTGCCGGTACCCAGTTCGACAAAAAGTCCGGGGTGGACATCAGCCCGGCTGTGATCGGCAGCAATACCTATAAGACCAATGTCGGCATCGATGCCGGGCGTAATTTCAATGGCGCAGCCGCGTCATCGCAGCAGAACAGCCTGTCCGGCTCATTGACGGTTGTCGTGCAGCAGGTATTGCCCAACGGCCTGATGCTGGTCAAGGGTGAAAAGCAGCTGACCCTGAATCAGGGCGAAGAGTATTTGCGCCTGGCCGGTTATGTCCGCGTCGATGATGTAGACAGCAATAACCGCATTTCCTCGCAACGCATTGCCAATGCCCGCATCGGTTACGCAGGGCGTGGCGCCTTGAGCGATGCCAACGCCGCCGGCTGGCTGATGCGGGTGTTCAATAGTCCATGGATGCCGTTCTGAAAGGCCAGTTGATGCCGTTCTTTCCCCTGTTGCGCCTGCTGCTGTTATGTGTGCCTATGCTTGCGCAGGCGCAGCTATTGCGCAATCTTGTCAGTATTGAAGGTATACGCGAGAACCAGTTGATAGGTTACGGTATTGTCGTCGGGCTGGATGGCTCGGGCGACAATGCCCAGGTAAAGTTTTCCGGCCAGTCGGTCGCCAATCTGCTGAATCAGTTCGGCCTGAAACAGCCGGAGAGAGGCGACACCAAGGTCAAAAATGTGGCTGCGGTGATGGTGAGTGCGGTATTGCCGCCCGGTTACCGCAAGGGGCAGACCGTAGACGTGAATGTGTCGTCGCTGGGGGATGCCAAGAGCCTCAGGGGAGGCACCTTGCTGCTGACCACGCTTAAAGCGGCCGATGGCGAGGTCTATGCGCTGGCTCAGGGGAGCGTGGTGGTGGGCGGCTTGTCGGCGCAGGGCAAGAGCGGCTCCAGTGTCACCGTCAATACCCCGACTTCCGGGCGCATTCCCAATGGCGCTTCGGTCGAGCGCGAGATCGTCACCGATTTCGATGCAGGGCCCAGCATCCGTCTGAGCCTGAAGCGGCCCAATTTCCAGACCTCGACCAATATCGTCAATACCATTAACCGCCAGTTCGGCGCGCTGGCCTCGACCCGTGATGCCACCTCGATCGAGGTGCTGGCACCACTTAACCCGACCGAGCGGGTTGCTTTTGTTGCCCGTTTGGAGCGGCTGAATATCGCCACCGGCGACGAGCTGCCGCGCGTGGTATTCAATTCGCGCACCGGCACCGTGGTCATCAGTCAGGGCGTGACCGTGCGCGCCGCCGCCGTGTCGCATGGCAGCTTGCGGGTGATTATCGGCGAGCAGGATGCGGTCAGCCAGCCGAATGCCTTTGCCGGCGGGCGTACCGAAGTCGTACCGCAATCCCAGGTGCAGGTGGCCGAAGGCAATGGCCGCATGTTCCGCTGGCCGGCCGGCGTAAAATTGCAAAGCATTATCGATACCGTCAACAGCATAGGTGCGTCGCCGGACGACATCATGTCCATCCTGCAGGCGCTGGATCAGGCCGGCGCGATAGATGGCGAGCTGGTAGTCATTTAAGGAAAGACCATGCTTAAAACCCATATGCAGAGTGCTCTGCCGCTTGCGAGCGAAGTCGTGGCCGATACGCAGCCTGCCGTGGCCGATGCCGCGTGGCAGCAAAAAGCAGCGCAGGCGGCCGAAGCGTTCGAGGCGGTGTTTGTGCGCGAAATGTTCAAGGACATGGATAAGGGAACGCAGGCGATTGCCGGCGAACAAGGCCTGTTCGGCAAGGGCAGCGGCAGTGAGCTGTCCGGTATCGCGCAGATGGCAGTTGCCGACCAGATCGCCCGTTCGCGTGCTTTTGGTGTGGCGGATGCCATTTTACGCCAGTTGACCCCTGCCTCTGTCGTGCAGGAACTTAAGGATTAGTCCTTTATGGTCGCTCTTGATGGGCAGGGCGTGGCTTCTGCGGCCCGGTTTGCCACGACAGCTATCGATAACGAGTCCATATTATGCGCATGACCAGCAATGCACTGTCCGGTGCCAGTGCGGCCCAGGCCGCGCTAAATACCATCAGCCAGAATATTTCCAACGTGATGACTCCGGGCTATTCGCGCCAGAGTGTGGTGTTGTCGCCGTTGTCGGCCGCCAGCGGCGATCGCCTGAGCGCCGGCTCCGGCGTGGATGTTCTTGCCATTCACCGCTACAGCGATACCTATAAAAACCTGCAGATGTGGCAGGCACAATCACAACAGGGCCAGCTTGCAGCTTCACGCGAATATTTCCAGCAACTGGAACAGGTGATGGGCAGTAGTGGTACCAGCTTGTCGGCTGGTCTGGACAAATTCTATGCCGCTCTGAATGCGGTCAGTGTCGAGCCGGCTTCCCTGCCTTTGCGCCAGCAAGTCATTAGTGAGGCCGACGCACTGGTGCGCCGCAGCGACAATCTCAACCGGGTGTTGAATGTACAGTTGGCATCGGTGGGCGAGCAGCGCGCAGCCGTGGTCGGCCAAATCAATTTGTTGTCGCAGCAGGTGGCACAGTTAAATCAGAAAGTGGCCGCAGCCGAGGCGATGAGCAGCAATGTAGCCGGCTTGCTGGATGAGCGTGATCGCCGGATCGACGCCTTGGCCGCGTTGGTTGATGTGCGCGTGACTACGCTGGGTGATGGCAGCAAGAGCATCAGCTTGCCGGGGGGGGCGCCTTTGGTGGTAGGTGATACGGCCGCTGCACTATCGGTCGAGCCGCAGCAGGATGGCTCCCAGCGCTTGACCTTGCAGTTTGCCAATGAGCGCTTTGTGTTGAGCGACGAGCGCGCCGGCGGCACGCTGGGGGGGCTGGGCGACTATGAAAAAAATGTGCTGCGCCCGCAGCTGACGGCAGTCAAGAGCCTGATGGGCCAGCTGGCGACGCGGACAAACGAGGTGCTGGGCAAAGGTTTTGATTTGCAGGGTAATCCAGGCGAGCGGTTATTTATTATCGGCGCGTCTGATGGCTCGGTCAGGCTGGCGTCGCTTAAGGCCGAAGAGCTGGCTTTTTCCTCTATTGCCGGCACGCCGGCCAATAGCGGCAATCTGAATGCACTGATCGGTATTCGTGAAGAAAAGGTGGATATCGCCGCTCTTGGCAAGGTGAGCTTTGGCGATGCCTATGCGCAGCTGGTCGGGCAGCTGGCCATTGCCAGTCAGCAGAACAAGGCTTCGCTGGGGACGGCTAAGGCCGTGCGTGCCGAGGCCGAGAGCGCATGGAAGTCGACCAGCGGCGTGCGTAGCGACGACGAGGCGGTTAACCTGATCGAGTTTCAGAAAATGTATCAGGCGAATATGAAGGTGATCGCCGTGGCTGGCGAGCTGTTCGACAGCACGCTGGCCATTTTGTAAGGAGTTGAAGATGCGTATCGCCAGCACCCAGTACCACAGTGCCATGAATGCCGTGATGCAGGACAATAACGCCAAATTGGCCGAGCTTGGGCAGCAGATGTCATCGGGTAACCGTCTGAATGTGCCCTCCGATGATCCGATAGCCAGCGTGCGCCTGCTGCGTCTGGAGCGCGAGGAGGCGGCCATCGGCCAGTATCTTTCCAATATCACTGCGCTTAGCACGCGCTTGTCGTTGAACGAGGCGCATCTGGATAGCATCAGCAATGACATGATGCAGATGCGTGACTTGCTGGTGTGGGCGGCCGATGGCAGCAATACGGCTGCCGATCTGAAGGCCATGGGCAGCTCGCTTAAAAGTCTGCGTGATAGTCTGGTGTTTTCTGCCAATGTCCGTGACCAGGAGGGGCGCTATCTTTTTTCCGGTACAGCCAATGATAAGCCTGCCATCCAGCGTGATGCCACAGCCGGTGTGTATAGTTTTGCCGGCAATGAGGAGACGATCCCGGTGGTTGTGGGGCATGGCGTCAGTCAGGTGTCGAATACCACGCTGGCGCAGTTGCCCGACATGCTCAACCAGCTGGAAGCGCTGATTGTGAAGCTGGACGATCCTGCCTTGACGGCGGCGGCCGTGGGTGATGATGTGCGCAAAACCTTGGGTGTGCTGGATAGTGCGCACCAGATGATAGGCAGCAAGATCGCCCAGCAGGGCGGGGCGCAGAACATCATCAAGATGATGGCCGACAACCACAGCAACGTCAGTCTTGCCAACCAGAAAAATGCAACCGATATCGGCCGGCTCGACTATGCGGAGGCCTTCATCAAAATGAATGCCTACACACTTGCCCTGCAGGCAAGCCAGAAGGCCTACGGCAAGGTCAGCCAGCTGACCTTGTTTAATGTGATCTGAGGACGGATATGCGCTCCTTGTTGACGACACTGGATACGCCGGCACTTGGCAAAAAAGGCCGGCTGGCCGAGCCCGTTGTGGCTGCTGCGCGTACAGGGTCGCTATCCGCCACCGCTGACACGGAAAACCGTGGCCAGCGCGAATCAGCGGTGTCGGGCTGGCGTTATAGTACGCAGTTGAATCAGCAATTGACGAGCGCCCAGCAATCGCTTGATTTTGTTGATCAGCTATTGCGCCGTCTGGAACTGCTTAAGTCCGATTTGGGGCGCGAACTGGGCAGTCGGCGCATTGAAAAAGAGCCCTTGCAGGCCAGAACCGATGAAGTCGGGGCGCAATGGGCGCAGCGCGAGGCAAAAACGGATGGCACGCTGGACGGGAAGCTGCATTTCCAGGTAACCGGGCAAGTGCGTCAGCGTTTTTCGCTACGCGGTATGGATCTTTCTGCGCTGACCCAGGGCAAGGCGGAAACCCTTGTACTGATCGGGCCGGAGCGCGGCGTG
>NZ_RJTZ01000190.1:0-3069 GCF_024343515.1 Aquitalea sp. S1-19
TGTTGGGGCCGGGCTGTTTTCCGGGCGCATGACGCATAAGCCGGCTGGCGCGCGCGTGGCAGCTCAATAGTGCGGCGGGATCTCGTCGCGCAGCGAGCGCTCTTCGTTTTCGCCACTGCCGCGTGCGCTTTGACGATACAGGAGGCGCAACTGCTCTTGCAGCAGGTCGAGTTCGTGTTGCTGGCGCGCAAGCGTGCTGCTTAGGGCATCGACCGTATCGTCCAGAAAGGCCAGACGGATTTCCAGTTCGCCACAGCGTTGTTCGGCATCGCGTGCATTTAGCCAGTTTTGCAACTGCTGTACGCGAAACGGGCGCTGGAACAGGGTGTAGAGTTCCAGCCAGTCTTCGGCGCGCATCCATGGCAAGCCATGTTCGATATCCACCTGTGCCGGGTTGAAGTCCCAGCCGGTCTGTTTCTCCTTATCGCGTACGCAAATGCCCGCCATCAAGTCGATGGCACGGCCGTCCTGACTGACAAAGCGGGCAAAGTGCTGCGCAATATGGTGCGGATGCGCCGGCCTTGGCTCTTCGTTAAAGAGTTCGGCCAGACGCAGATGGGCTTGGGCAAAGTGTTCAGGCGTGACCAGCAGATCCAGATCCTGCGGGTTGGCCTCCAGCCCCAGATGGTAGAGCAGGGTGCTGCCGCCGATTCCCCAGTCAAGACCATTCAGTAAGGGGGCGAGTCGTGTCGCCAGTGCCATTGGGGCAGGGGTGTTCATCATGCTTCCTTAAAAATTTCACAGCACCATGGCGGCAATCCAGCCTGCGGTCAGTAGTGGCAGGTTGTAGTGCAAAAAGGTGGGAATGACGGTGTCGCGGATATGGTCATGCTGGCCATCGACATTCAGACCCGAGGTCGGCCCCAGGGTCGAATCGGAGGCTGGCGAGCCGGCATCGCCCAAGGCTCCGGCCGTACCGATAATGGCGACCGTGGCCATGGGCGAGAAGCCCAGCTGTATGCACAGCGGAACATAAATGGCGGCGATGATGGGGACGGTAGAAAACGACGAGCCTATGCCCATGGTGACGAACAGACCGACCAGCAGCATGGCGAATACGGCCAGGCCGCGGTTATGGCCGAACAGTTCGGCCGAGGAGCTGACCAGCGGCGCGATCTGTCCGGTGGCTTTCAGTACTTCGGCAAAGCCTTGGGCGGTGATCATGATGAAGCCTATCATTGCCATCATCTTCATGCCTTCGGTAAACAAATCGTCCGCGTCTTTCCATTTCACCACGCCGGTGGCGATAAAGGTCAGGAAGCCGACCAGCGCGCCCATGATCATCGAGCCGGTGTAAAGCTGCACTGCAAACGCAAACACGATGGCCGCCAGTGCGGTCAGGATGGAGCGCGGGCTGATCTTGGCGTGGGTACGCTCGGCATTCTCGATGCGGCCCAAGCTGTAGCGGCGCGGCTTGCGGTAGCTGATGAATACCGCAAACAGCAGGCCGGCCAGCATGCCGGCAGCAGGAATGGCCATGGCGTGGGTGACATTGATGCCGGCCACGTCCATGCCGGACTTGGCGATATTGCCCAGCAGGATCTGCTTGAGGAAAATCTCGCCAAAGCCGACCGGAAACAGCATATAGGGCGTGACCAGACCGAAAGTCATCACGCAGGCGACGGCGCGCCTGTCCAGTTGCAGCTTGGCCATCACATAAAGCAGCGGCGGCACCAGTAGCGGGATAAAGGCGATATGGATGGGAATCAGGTTCTGGCTGGAGATGCTGACGGCCACCAGCAATAGCAGCAAGGTCCACTTGAGCGTGGTTTTGGCCTGACCGTTTTCCAGTTTCTTCAGGGCGATGTCGGCCAGCGCGTGCGGCAGGCCTGATTTGGCAATGGCCACTGCAAAAGCACCGAGCAAGGCATAGGACAGCGCCACCGACGCGCCGCCGGTCAGGCCCTTATTGAAGGCCTCCAGTGTGTCGGCTAGCGACAGACCACCGACCAGTCCGCCGACGATGGCGCCGACCAGCAGGCTGATCACGACATGGGTGCGGGCGAGTGACAGGCCGAGCATCAGCACGACCGCAAGAAGGACAGCATTCATGTTGAGTATCTGCGGGGGAATTCAGGATGGTTTTAAAATAATCGCTTAAACGCAGCCTGTCGAGTTGGCGAGTGCTTGCTTCTCCCTCTGTGGCACTCGCCGCTTAGTCCGTCTTGCTCATGCTTTGCTTGATATAAAGGTCAAAGCGGGTCGATTTGCCCTCCATCACCACCGAAGGATTCATGCCCGCTATCGGTGCGCCCAGACGCGGGCGCTTCACCACGACCCGTTTGCGCGCTGCCCCCCACGCCGCCGCGAGCAAGGCGGCGCTATCCATATCGTCGCCGATGACCTGCTGGAAGGCCTGCATGTCTTTTTTCGCGGCGGCACTTTTCTTGTCGGTGTCAGGGAACATCGGGTCGACAAACACCACATCCGGGGACTGCTCGGGGGCAAGCGTGCTAAGCCAGTCTATCGAGTTGGCGTGCACCAGCGTCATGCGTGCGGCGATATCGGCTGTGTCGGCATGCGAGCGCGCCCGGTCCAGTGCATCAAACAGCAAGGCTGCGGCAACCGGCGAGCGCTCAAGCAAGGTGACCTGACAGCCCAGGCTAGCCAGTACAAAGCTGTCGCGCCCAAGGCCTGCCGTGGCATCGACGACGCTGGGCAGGGTTTTGGCACTCTTGAGGCCGATGGCCTTGGCCACCGGCTGGCCGCGTCCGCCGCCCTGTTCGCGCCGGTGTTTGGCCGCACCTTCGACGAACTCGGCGTAAACCGCGCCATGCTTGCCTATGGTCACCAGCTCCAGCCTGTCATCCCCCAGTTCCAGCCAGTAGTCGCTGGTCGGGCGTGCGCGCAGGCGTTGCAGACCGAACAGGGCGACCAGCCTGTCGGCGTAGTCACGCCGGGCGCCGGCGGCGAGGAAAAAGGGAAAATCGGACATATCGGTCTTTCGGGCAGTATCAGGCGAGGGCGCACGATAAGCGAGGCTAGGCTGCCATGCAAGTTGTGCCTGCATATGATGGAGCATGGAACGGCTGGTTTGCTTCTGTCTGGGCGTGGCGCTGGTGGCCGTGC
>NZ_RJTZ01000191.1:0-3061 GCF_024343515.1 Aquitalea sp. S1-19
CGCGATTCGCTACCGTCGAATCGCTCAAACAAGGGCCAGCTTAAGACCTCGCCAGCGTCTTTTACACCAGCGCGAGCCTAACGGGGATGGGTGGCTGACGCATGGATAGCGCGCATCGCATGCAACCAACGCCAACGTGTGTGGGACATCGCCTTTTTATTGCCATCTGCACGACTACGGCACGTGATCGGCGAAGCGCTCGGCAATCGACTGGAACTCGTCTTCACAGGCGGTAAAAGCCTCGACTATTTCGGGGTCGAAGTGGTAGCCAGCGCCATTGACGATAATGCCACGCGCCACCGCATGCGGCAGCCCGGTCTTGTAGACGCGCCGGCTGATCAGCGCGTCGTAGACATCGGCCAAGGCCATCAGCCGTGCCGACAACGGAATCGCTTCACCCGCCAAGCCTTGCGGATAGCCCGAACCATCCCATTTTTCCTGATGCGAATAGGCGATTTCCTTGGCGCACTGCAAGAAAGGCACGCGCATGCCCAAACGCTCCTCGGCATGCACGATGGCATCCCGACCCAGCGTCGTGTGCTGCTGCATCGTAGCGAACTCAGCCGGCGTCAAACGGTCGGGCTTGAGCAAAATGGCATCGGGAATGCCGACCTTGCCGATATCGTGCAGCGGTGCCGACTTGAACAGAATATCTATCATGCCCGCGTCCAGTAAGGCGCTATAGCGCGGATGGCGCGCCAGTTCTGTGGCCAGCGCCTTGACGTAAAACTGGGTACGGCGGATATGGCCGCCAGTCTCGTTGTCGCGCGTTTCAGCCAGGCTGGCCATCGCATGAATGGCGACATCCTGTATGGCCTGTACTTCGGCCGTACGCTTTTGCACCTCCTGCTCGAGAAAGGCATTCTGGTCACGCAAAAAATCGGCGGATGCCTTGAGTAACAGATGGGTGGCCACCCGCGCAAGCACAATGGGCGGGCTGATGGGTTTGGTGATGTAATCGACCGCGCCCAGTTCGAAGCCGCGCGTTTCATCCTCCTGCCGTGACAAAGCCGTGAGGAAAATCACCGGAATGTCACGCGTCGCCGGGTTGGCCTTAAGCCGGGCGCACACTTCGTAGCCGTCTATCTGCGGCATCATGATATCGAGCAGCACCAGTTGCGGTTGCGGCGTGGCACTTGCAATCTGCAAAGCTTTTTCGCCGCTGGTTGCCAGCTTGACACGGTAATGCGGCTGTAACAGCTCGCTCATCAACAGCAGATTGTCCGGCGTATCGTCAACCACCAATACCAGCGCGCGCGTATCGTTTTCACCCCTTGTTTGCATGTTTTTCCTCATAGGCACTGACCAGACGGCGCAGACAGCGTCCCGCCTCGTCAAAATCAAAACTTGCCAGCGCAGCTGCCACCTGATCGACCCCGCTGCCCAATGCCTGGCGCAACTGTGGCGCCAGCGCAGTAAATTCGCTACACGCTGAAGCGTCACTACCCTCTATCAAATCCAGCAAAGACGCGAGCGTGGCTTCATCCAGTGGCGCTGCCGCTGTCGCGGCGAGGGTGGTAGCCACATCAGGCAAGGCACTGGCCAGATGGGTGCACAGTGCGGTCAAGGCATCGGAAAATGCCGTTAACGCGTCCTCGCCCGCGCCGTTTTCGATGGCGCTTTCCAGTTGCGTAGCAGCCTCTTGCAAAGCGACCGCCCCCAGATTTCCCGCCACACCACGCAAACTATGCGCATGCAAACGTGCACGGCTGGCATCGCCTTCCTGCAACGCCTGCGCGATTTCACTGGCGGCGCCGGCTTCTGCATCGACAAAGCGGCGCAACAGATCCAGATACAGCGCGCTATTGCCGCCGCAGCGCCGTAAACCGTCCTGCGGCAGGAACCCCTCATATCCGGCCAGCGGCAACTGTGCCGGGCGCGGCACGAGCCAATGACTCAGCGTGGCATACAAGCTGGCCGGCTCAATCGGCTTGGCGATATGGTCATTCATGCCGGCGGCCAGACACTGTGCCTTGTCACTTGCCATGGCACTGGCAGTCATCGCCAGAATGGGCAGCTGCGCCATGCCGGGCAAGGCGCGGATGGCACGCGTGGCGGCCATACCGTCCATGACCGGCATCTGCATATCCATCAGCACCAGATCGAATGGCGCCTGCTGCACACGCGCAAGCGCCTGGGCGCCATCCCCCACCACCTCGACCACAGCACCAGCGCGCGCCAGCAAGTCGGCCGCCACTTGCTGATTGAGCGCATTGTCTTCGGCCAGCAAGATACGCGCACCGGCCAGAGCCCTGGCCGTATCGCCCTCCTCCCGTGGCATCGCATCCGGCGTACCCGGCACCGCACGCCCAAGCCAGACCCGCGCCCAAAAGGTGCTACCAACCCCTTCGCGGCTGTCGACGCCGACTTCACCGTCCATCAAAGCGGCCAGACGGTGCGAGATCGCCAGTCCAAGGCCGGTACCGCCATACTGGCGCGTAGTCGATACATCGGCCTGCTCGAAAGGCTGGAACAGGCGCGCACGCGCATCTTCACTCAGGCCGATGCCGGTATCGCTGACCGATAGCAAGAGCGCCACCTTGTCGCCCTGCTCGCCATCCAGATGCACATGGATCACCACCTCGCCGCTGGGGGTGAATTTGATTGCATTGCCGGTGTAATTGATCAGAATCTGTCCCAGACGCAAAGGGTCACCCAGCAGCACCGCCGGCACATCGGGCGCCACATCCAGACGCAAGTCCAGATGCTTGCTTTGGGCGCGCTCACCCAGCAGATTCAGCACATTGTCCAGCACCGATGCCAGCGTGAACGGCACGGACTCCAGCACCAGTTTGCCGGACTCGACGCGGGAAAAATCGAGGATGTCGTTAATAATGGCCAGAAGATGGCGGCTGGACAGCGCGATCTTGTCCAGATAGTCGCGCTGGCGCGCAGAAAGCTCGGTCCCCAGCGCCAGATGAGTCATGCCGATAATGGCATTCATCGGGGTGCGAATTTCATGACTCATATTGGCCAGAAAATCGGCCTTGGCTCGTGCCGAATCGCGCGCTGCCTCGCGTGCGCTAACCAGGTCATTCACGTCGACATTGACGCCGATGGC
>NZ_RJTZ01000192.1:0-3008 GCF_024343515.1 Aquitalea sp. S1-19
TTGATCGGCGCGCGCGGCAGGATATTGATGCCGATCAGCATGTCGACATCGGCGCAGAAATGATCCAGCTCGCGTGCGGCAACCAGTTTTTGTGCGCGTTGCGGAAAGCTGACTGCCGCTTCGTTTTCTTCGGCAAAGCGTGCCACTTGCTGGCAGAAGCTGGCGATTTCCTGTTCATTGACCGCGCCGCTGCGATCCACCAACTGCAGCGCGATATTCAGTTGCTTGTAACGCACGCCAGGCAGTGCCTCCGCCTGTTTCCACAGGCCATGCTCGGTGCGGCCGATTTGCTGCACGCGCTTGGCCACGGCAAAGCGCGGCAGGGCGTTCAGCTGGAAAGGCTGACGGAAAACCACTTCGGCAATAAAGTCCAGCGACGGATCCAGCATGGCGACCACCAGTGCCTGATGGTCATCGGCATCCATGGGGGTCGGCATATCCAGACGGATAGCCTCCGGCTCGGGCAGCGGCTCAGCCGGCAGCTCAAGCGCGGGCGCCTCGGCGCTTCGGGACGCCATATTACCGGATGGCTCGGGCAAGTCCGGCAGATCCAGCGCTGTGGTCAGCACCGGCTCGAGACGATCGTTGGCCACGCCGTCGCGCACCTGATTTTTCGGCACGTCCAGCAAAACGTCGGAGTGCTCGCGGGCAAAAGCCTGGCGGGTCTTCGTTTTGAAGCGCCATTCCTGATACCAGTTAATGCCGAGTACCAGCGCGATAAATGCGCCGCCCAGCATCAGCAAGCCGATCTGTAATTCGCTCATTCAGCTTTATCCACAATACGGCTAATAGACGGGACAATATTATATCAAAGCCCGTCATGCAAACGGCTTTGGTTTTTAATGATTTTGTGCGCTCGCAAAGTGTGGCGAATAAGCGGACCATGGCGTGTGTTTTCCGCCCGTCAACGGAGCCCTGTTAATCGGTCTGGCGGAAGCGGATGGGCACATCGACGCGGTCGGCCACTGCGCTATTGCCGCGTCTGGCCGGAGTAAAGCGCCAGCGCTCGACGGCATCGCGCGCCGCGCGATCCAGCCGTGGAAAACCGCTGCTCTGCAAGATAGCGATATCGCGTACGCGGCCATCGGCTCCGACCTCTACCCGCAATACCACCCGACCTTCTTCGCCGCGCTCGCGCGAGCGTTCCGGATAGGACGGGGCAGGATTGTCCAGCGCGCCCGCGCGCCAGTTAGCGCCGCTAAAGCCGGCAGCTGAACCTGGGCCTGAGCCCGCATCTGCCGCCTGGGCCGCACTCGCGCCCGTAGCTGCTGGCTGTGTACCGTTTATGGATGTGCTTGCTGGCGGGGGGCTTGCCGGTGCCGCCTTGGTGGGCGGGGCGGGCAGGGCGAGGTCGGATCTGACCGAGGCGCGGGCGGCTTCAGGCAAGGACTTGGCTGTGGCGGTCTTGGGTCCTGTCCGGCCTGGGGCCCTGGCCGGCAAAGGCGCGGCTTTGGTCGCAGCCGGGGCTGGTGTGCCCGGGCCTGGGCTTGGCAAGGCCAGCAGGTCTAGCTGCAAGGGCGGCTGTGTTTGCTGCGCCTGCATGGATGGCAAAAACGCAACAAACAGCGCATGCAGCAGCAGCGACAGGGCCAGCGGCAGCAGAACCCGGCTTTTTTTGATCAGCACCGGAGCGTCGCGCCCGCGCGCGCATAGCAGCGCCAGGCAATGGCGGCGCAGAGCAGATAAAACAGCAGGAACAGTACAAAGGCCGGCACGAAGCTGCCAGCGGTTTCCAGCGAATAGCCGAAGGTTTCGGGAATCACAAAGCCGCCGAAGGCTGCCATCACCGAGCTGACCCCCATGGCCGCCGTGCCGCGGCGTGTGCCGCGCTGATAGGTTTGCGCCACGGTTTCACCTCGGGCGTGGGCTTCGCGTCCGGCCTGCAGCATAAAGACCTTGGGCGCGAGCTGGTAGGCGGCTCCGTTACCGATGCCGGCGGCGAGAAACAAGAGCTGGCACATGGCCAGAAACAGCCAGAACGAGCCGCGACTTTGTGCGTCCGGCAGGCTGGCGATCACGCCTATTGTCCCGATAACCAGTACGGCGTAGCAGGCAATCACGCTGATGCCGCCGCCGATGCGGTCGCCGCACCAGCCGCCAAACGGGCGTGACAAGGCCGCCAGCATGGGCCCGATAAACAGGTAGGGCGTCGCATCATGCAAGGGAAACAGCGTGCGCGACAGCAAAGGAAAGGCTGCCGCCATGCCAAGGAAAGTGCCGTAAGTGCCCATATACAAAAGGCAGACATACCAGGTGTGGCGTTCTTGCATCATCTTCCATTGGTCGCGCGGCGTCAGCCTGAGCTTGGGCAGGTCATGGGCGTAGACAAAGCACAGCACCGACACCAGCAAAATAGGCGCGATCCACAGATAGCCGGCGTTTTGCAGCCAGACCGGATAAACCTCGCTCCCATGCCCCCAGATTTGCGAGCTACCGGCCAGTGTGCCGAACAAGGGAACCGAGATGGCAAGCGGGATCAGCAGTTGCGCCATCGACACCCCCAGATTGCCGATGCCGGCATTCAGCCCCATGGCCAGGCCTTTTTGTGCCTTGGGAAAAAACAGATTGGTATTGGACAGGTGCGAGCTGGAGGCGCCGCCGCCTATGCCGCAGCAGGCGCTGATCAGCAGTAACAGGGGAAAGGGTGTGCTGATGTCTTGCACCACGTGGCCGACGCCGAAAGCGGGTATCAGCAGCAATAAGGTGGAAACTGCCAGCCAGGTTCCGCCACCGGTCCAGCTCCACAGCGAGGAATAAATGATGCGCATGAGGGCACCGGTCAGCGGCGGAATGGACACCAGCAAAAACTGTTGCTGGTGGGTGATGGAGAAGCCAACCGATGGCAGGTTGACCACGACCATGCTCCACATCATCCAGATATTGAAGTTCAGGTGCAGGGCCAGGATGGACAGCAGCAGATTGCGCCTGGCAATCGGCTTGCCGCGTGCCAGCCAGAAAATCAGGTTTTCCGGTTCCCAGCGTTGGATACGGATGGTCATGCTGCGAGT
>NZ_RJTZ01000193.1:0-2983 GCF_024343515.1 Aquitalea sp. S1-19
CTTTGCCGTGCAGATGGAGGGCAGCGCCGACAACGTGGTGTTGCGCTACACCGTTTCCAACCCGAACTATCAGTAAAGGCCGACACATGGAAATCCAGATTGTGACGCCAGGCGAGACGCTGGGCTACGCGTTGACAGGAAGCCTCCTGACCTTGGCGCTGAATGATGCCGAGCTGACGACTGATCTGGCTGCAGAGCAGGCGGACACGACGCGCCAGATCGAGATCCGCACAGATGGCACCAGCCTGTCGCGCACCGATGGCGATACCTACGCCGCACTGATCACGATACCGCCACGCCGCTACAGGGCAGGCATCGCCGTGACCAAGCCCGCCGACGGCGGGGGCGAGACCGAACAGACGCCCACACCGGTGGCGCTGCCGCTGGATGGAAACGCCATCACCCTGCAGCTGTGGGGCATGAACATCAACACCAATCAACGCGAGGCCTGATATGAGCATTGTTATTTCTGTAACCGACAGCCTGCGCCAGTCCGTCGAAGCCGCCACCGGCGGCAAGAATACCGTGCTGTACGACAGCAAGGGCTACCCGTCCATCATGGCGGTGATTCCTAAGTTCAACGTGCAGGACATCGACGCCAGCCTGGGCACCGGCGTTCACCCGGCCTTTGTGGTGGGTGGCGTTGAAAAGAGCGAGATCTTCGTCGGCAAGTTTCTGGCGACAACTCACGACGGTGTGGCTCTGTCACTGCCGGGCATGAATCCTGCGCGTAGCATCAACTACGACGGCGCCCACGCTCTGTGCCGTGCCAAGGGCGCCGGCTGGCACTTGATGACGAATGCAGAGTGGGCAGCCGTCGCCCTGTGGTGTTACAAAAACGGCTTTCAGCCGCGCGGCAATAACAACTACGGCCGCGACAGCGCGCAGACGTATGAAACTGGGCGCCGCGTCAGTGGTGGCAACCCAGGCGACGCCACCGGTGACGGCGCAACCCTGACTGGCTCGGGGCCGGTGTCGTGGTCGCATGACAATAGCGCAGCCGGTATCTGCGATCTGAACGGCAACGTGTGGGAATGGCAGGCAGGTCTGCGCGTCAACAACGGCGAGATCAACGTCATCCCGTACAACGATGCCGCGCTCGACAACGCCGATCACAGCGCCGCATCGGCCGCGTGGAAGGCCATTGATGGCGCATCGGGCGCCTACGCCGCAGCAGGCGCTGCCAATGCCGTGAAGTTCAAGCTGGCCGGCACGACCAACTACGGCCTGGTGCGCGCCTCGGGTGCAAGCTTTGAGGGCATGACCAACCCGGGCGCCGTGCCTGTTGGCGCGACAGCGCTGGCGCTGGCCAAACAGCTGGGCCTGTACCCCATCGCCAGCACGGGCTTGGGCGGTGACGGATTCTGGCTGAACGACACTGTCGAGGCGCTCCCGATCCGTGGCGGCGTTTGGAACAACGCCGCGACGACAGGCGTGTTCGCGCTCGACTGCCGCAACCCGCGCGCGGACGTGTACAGCGGCATCGGGTTCCGCCCCGCTCTTGAGGAAAGCCAGAAGCGGCCAGCCTACGGGCTTGCCGCCAGTGCGCCATCAAAAGGACGCGACATCCTCGCCTATTGGCGAAACATTAAACAAACCGTGCTGGTGAGTAGCAAAACGAAAGTCAGCACGCCCCCATGCCAAAAACTTATAACAACCTATTCCCGCAAATTTACGATTTCGAAAACCTGTATCAGGCCTACCGGAGAGCCCGCGCCGGCAAGCGAAACCGGCTTGAGGTGCTGCGCTTCGAGCAGGATCTGGAAGGCAACCTGATCCAGCTGCAAAATGAACTGATCTGGGGCATGTACCGGACAGGCCAGTACCGGCTATTTGACGTGTTCGAGCCCAAGCACCGTGTGGTGGCTGCGTTGCCGTTTCGCGACCGCGTCGTGCAGCACGCCATCGTCGGGGTGATAGAGCCGATATGGGAAGCACGTTTCCATTTTGATAGCTACGCCTGCCGCCCAGGCAAAGGCACTCACGCTGGCGCAGATCGGGCGCAGGATTTTTTGCGCCGCGTGCAAAGACAGCACGGACGCGTGTATGCGCTCAAGGCCGACATCGGCAAGTTCTTCGCCAGCATCGATCACGGCATCATCAAGCAGCTGATCCGCCGGCGCATCACCTGCGCGCCGACACTGGCGCTACTGGACGCCATCATAGATAGCACCGCAGAGAGCGGGCTGGCGCCAGTTGGCTTGCCGATCGGCAACCTGACAAGCCAGTTGTGCGCCAATATCTATCTGCATGAGCTAGACGATTACGCCAAGCACGCGCTGGGCGAGCGGCACTACTGCCGCTACATGGACGACTTCATCATCGTCCACCACGACAAGCAGCACCTGCATCGCGCCAGGGCGCGCATCGAGGACTGGCTGTGGCGCGAGCTACGCCTAAAGACCAACCACAAGACACAAGTTTTCCCGGTCGCCGTGCGCAATGGCCGCGCGCTGGATTTTTTGGGTTACCGGATCTACCCGACGCACCGACGATTGCGGGTGGACAGCATCAAGCGCATCAAGACCAAGCTGAGAAAGTTTAAGCGGCAATACGCGGCTGGCGAAATCAGCCTAAACGACATCACGCCCAGCATCAAAAGCTGGGTCGCCCATGCTAGCCATGCGCAGACGTTTGGGTTGCGGGCATCGGTGCTTGGCGCGTTCAAGCTAACAAGCCGAGCGGCTTAGCTCATATCGCAGCGTAGCGGACATGCTGCGCAGCAGTAGCGCAAGGCCGGCGTCTGAATTGGACGCGGCGGCATCAAGGCTGTCGCAAACATTGGCTAGCGTGTCGCGGGGGGTGCTGCCGATCATCGGATTGATTTGCATGGCGGTAGAGCGAGGGATGGATTGCATGGGGCCTCCGTGGGAAAGAGGCGAATTATGATTGCACGCACTCTCGCAAGCATCGGCGCATGCGCCAATGTCAAAAACCAAGCAAACGTGATAGCAACTCGGTGCGGTTGCGGGTGAATAGCTTC
>NZ_RJTZ01000194.1:0-2974 GCF_024343515.1 Aquitalea sp. S1-19
AGAATCAGTAAGCCCAGATGGCTGACGATATTTTATCCCAGGAAGAGGTGGATGCCCTGCTGCGCGGGGTGACCGGGGATACTGAGGATGAGGGTGATCATGGCGAGTCCAGTGGCGTCCGCCAGTATGATATCGGACGTCAGGAGCGCATCGTGCGTGGGCGTATGCCTACGCTGGAAATCATCAACGAGCGTTTTGCGCGCAATTTGCGCATAGGCTTGTTCAATTTCATCCGCCGCAATGCCGAGATCTCGGTAGGTCCGGTCAGGGTGCAGAAGTACAGCGAATTCATTCGCAATCTGGTGGTGCCCACCAACCTTAATCTGGTGCACGTCAAGCCGCTGCGCGGCACCGGGCTGCTGATTTTTGACCCGGATCTGGTGTTTCTGGTCGTCGACAATCTGTTCGGCAGCGATGGCCGTTTCCATGTGCGGGTCGAAGGGCGCGACTTTACCCCGACCGAACAACGCATCATCCAGCGCATGCTGAATGTGGTGTTTACCGAGTACCAGAAGGCGTGGGAACCGGTCTATCCGCTGCAATTCAGTTATCTGCGCAGCGAAATGAATACCCAGTTTGCCAATATCGCCACGCCGACCGAGGTGGTGGTGGCGATGTCCTTTCATATCGAACTGGGGGCCGGCGGCGGGGATTTTCACGTCTGTCTGCCTTACTCCATGGTCGAGCCCATCCGGGATGTGCTGTCCAGTACCATGCAGGCAGACCGTACCGAGGTCGATAACCGCTGGGTCAGCCTGATGTCGCGTCAGGTGCAAACGGCCGAAGTCGAACTGGTCGCGGAGCTGGCGCATACCGAGGTGACGCTGGGGCAGGTGCTGAACCTGAAAGAGGGCGACGTCATTACGCTGGACATACCGGAACGGGTGGTGGCCGATGTGTCGGGCATTCCGGTGCTGGAGTGCAAGTACGGTACGGTTGAGGGCAAGTATGCCCTGAGTGTGGAAAAGATACTGGCCGGGGCGCATGACCTCGGCGATACGGAGTCGGGAGAGCTTAAACATGGCTGAAGAACAGGGCACGCAAGGTGCGGCCGATGATGTAATGGATGACTGGGCCGCCGCGCTGGCCGAACAGGCCGAGCAAGCCGCAGCCGCACCGCCGCCAGTACAGCCTGCTTCTGGCCTGTTTCAGGAGCTGGGCGGCGCTGCGCCGGCCAGTGCCACCATTTCCCAGAATCTGGACATGATTCTGGATATTCCGGTGCAGCTGACCGTGGAGCTGGGCCGCACCAAGATCGCGATCCGCAACCTGTTGCAGCTGGCACAAGGCTCTATCGTCGAGCTGGATGGCTTGGCCGGCGAACCTATGGATGTGCTGGTCAATGGCTGCCTGATTGCACAGGGCGAGGTGGTGGTGGTCAATGACAAGTTTGGTATCCGCCTGACCGATATCATTACGCCGGTCGAGCGTATCCGGCGTCTGCAAAAATGAGCATCAAGCCTTCTTTGTTATGGACAGTGCTGCTGTCCGGCCCCGCATGGTCAGCCAGTGCGCCTCAGGCTGTTGCGGCCCCCTCGGCTTTTATGAGTCTGGTGCAGGTGGTGTTTGCGCTGATGCTGGTACTGGGCGCGATAGTCGGCTGTGCCTATCTGGTACGCCGTATCGGTGGTGGCGCCTTAGGTGGCAGTCGCGACTTGCGCGTGGTCGGCGGGGTGATGGTTGGCCAGAAAGAGCGGGTGGTGATTGTCGAGTCCGGCGACGAATGGCTGGTGCTGGGCGTGACTGCACACAATGTCAACCTGCTGTCGCGTCGCGACAAGCCCGAAGGCGCCGAGTTGCCGCCGCAGCCGCCCTTGCCCGAGAGTTTTGCCCGTCTGTTCAAAAGCGTACTCGCCAAATCCAAGTCATGAAGAAAAGCCCCTCTTTGCTGCTGGGCGGTCTGTTCGCGCTGGTGCCTGTTCTGGCCGACGCAGCCGGTCTGCCCATGATGAACAGCAGTCCCGCGCCCGGTGGCGGTCAGAACTATTCCCTGTCCTTGCAGATGCTGCTGTTTATGACCGGGCTGTCGTTTATCCCGGCCATGGCGCTGATGATGACTTCGTTTACCCGCATCATCATCGTGCTGTCACTGCTCAGGCAGGCACTGGGCACCATGCAGTCGCCGCCCAACCAGGTTCTGGTGGGGCTGTCCTTATTTTTGACCCTGTTTATCATGGGGCCGACGCTGGATCAGGTGTACCAGAAGGCGTGGGTGCCGTTTTCCGACGACAAGATCAGCATGATGCAGGCGGCCGACGAGGCCGCCCGGCCGATGAAGGCCTTTATGTTGTCACAGACGCGTGAAAAGGATCTGGCTTTCTTTATCGAGGTGTCGCGCTCGCCGGCACCAGCGAGCCCGGCCGATATCTCCCTTAAGACGCTGGTGCCGGCTTATGTGATCAGCGAGCTGAAGACGGCTTTCCAGATCGGTTTTATGATCTTTATCCCGTTTTTGATTATCGATCTGGTGGTCGCCAGTATCCTGATGGCGATGGGGATGATGATGGTGTCGCCGGTGATTATTTCCTTGCCGTTCAAAATCATGTTGTTCGTTCTGGTCGACGGCTGGACGCTGGTATTGGGTTCGCTGGTACAGAGTTTTGCCCAGCGTTAAGCGCAAGGAGAGGATATGAGTCCGGAACTGGTCATCAATCTGGTGCAGCAGGCGCTGTTTACCCTGATTATTGTCTCGGCGCCCGTATTGGGCGTGTCTTTGCTGGTGGGTTTGCTGGTGAGCATCCTGCAGGCGGCCACCCAGATCAATGAAATGACCCTGACCTTCATTCCCAAGCTGATGGCGCTGTTTCTGGTGCTGCTCTTGGCCGGACCATGGATGCTGAATACCATGATGGACTTCACCATTCGCCTGTATCAAAGCATTCCCGGCGCGATCGGTTAAGGCAAGATGGCGGCCAGTCTCGTTATTTCCGATCTGCAGATCAATGCGCTGGTCAGCTTCTTTGTCTGGCCGTTT
>NZ_RJTZ01000195.1:0-2952 GCF_024343515.1 Aquitalea sp. S1-19
AGGCTTCAGTCGTCTGCCGGAAAGCGCGGGTCATGCGCCAATAGTGCAGCCTCTACCTGTTTGCGCTGCAGATGGGGTGCGAACAGTTCGATCAGCGTATAGGCAAAACCGCGCAGATAGGCATCTTTGCGTATGCCTATCTTGGTGGTCGAGGGCGCGAATAAGTGGGCAGCGTCGATGGCAACTAGTTTGCTGTCGCGCTCGGGCTCGAAGGCCATGCTGGCAATGATACCGATGCCCAGACCCAGACCGACATAAGTCTTGATGACATCGGTGTCGATGGCGGTTAGCACGACGTTAGGGCTGAGTTCGGCATTGGCAAAAGCTTTGTTGATTTTGGAGCGGCCGGCAAAGGCAAAGTCATAGGTAATGATGGGGTAGGCGGCGATGTCTTGCAGTGTCAATGGCTGTGTCAAACGGGTGAGCTCATGCCCTTGTGGCACGACAATGCTGCGGTTCCACTGGCAGCAAGGCAGCATGGCCAGTTCCTTGTAGAGCTCGATGCCTTCGGTGGCAATGGCAAAGTCGGCCTCGCCGGCGACAACCATTTCACAGATCTGGGTCGGGCTGCCTTGTTTGATGGAGAGCCTGACCTTGGGGTGGCGTCGTACAAACTCGGAAATCACCGACGGCAACGCATAACGGGCCTGGGTATGGGTGGTCGCGATGGTCAGCGAACCTTCGGACTCGCGCGAGAATTCTTCGCCTACGCGCTTGAGATTCTTGGCTTCATGCAAGATGCGCTCGGCGATGCGCAGGATTTCCTTGCCTGGCTCCGACACTGCCACCACGCGTTTTCCATTGCGGATAAACACCTGGATGCCCAGTTCGTCTTCCAGCAGGCGTATCTGCTTGGATATCCCCGGTTGCGAGGTATGCAGCTTTTCCGCCGCCTCGGATACATTCAATCCTTGTTTGGCGACTTCAACCAGATAACGCAGTTGTTGCAGCTTCATGCCCCGCTTCCTTTTTATAAAACCAGATGGAATTAGATATTAGCACGATATTCTTTAAAGTTTATAAGTCAATTGGGTAGCATGCTGTCAGAAGCCGCTGAGGAAAAGCCTGATGAATCTGGAAGATAAACTGTCACATACCCGCGCCTTATTGCAGGACATTGCCGCAAACGAGGCCTCGGTGGTGCTGGCCAATAGTCTGGGCGCCGAAGATATGGTGCTGACCGACTTGATTGCCGACATGCGCTTGCCTATCGGTATTTTCAGCCTGGATACCGGCCGCCTGCCTGCCCAAACGTATGACTTGATGCAGACGATGACGGAACGCTATCCGGCTTATCCCTTGCAGGTTTTCTTTCCTGATAGCCAGGCGATCGAAACATGGGTGGCGCAGCACGGCATCAACGCTTTTTACCAGAGTGTCGAACTGCGTAAAGCCTGCTGTGAGGTACGCAAACTGCAGCCTTTGCGTCGGGCTCTCGCCGGGCATTCAGCATGGGTGACCGGCTTGCGCCGCGAGCAATCGGTCACCCGGCTGGATATGTCCGAACGCGAGCCGGATACGGCTCATGGCTTGATGAAATACAGCCCTTTGCTTGACTGGAGCGAGGCCGATGTGTGGGCATATATCCGCCAGCACGGCGTGCCTTATAACGCGCTGCATGACCGGCACTATCCGTCGATAGGCTGTGCACCCTGTACCCGCGCCATCTCCGTAGGCGAAGATGTGCGTGCCGGACGCTGGTGGTGGGAAAATCCAGAATCTAAAGAGTGCGGCTTGCATGGCAAGGTGAGCCCGCTGAAACCGGCCTCGGCCTGAGTCGCACTTGGAGACACGTATGTACCGATATAACGAAGTCGATGCCCGCATTGTGGGCGAGCGGGTGGCGCAGTTTCGCGACCAGACCCGGCGCTTTCTGGCTGGCGAATTGTCCGAAGAAGAGTTTCGTCCCTTGCGCCTGATGAATGGCCTGTATATACAGCGCCACGCACCGATGTTGCGGGTGGCTATTCCTTACGGGCATTTCAGCAGTCATCAGATGCGCAAGCTGGCACATATTGCCCGCACTTACGACAAAGGCTATGCCCACTTTACCACCCGGCAAAACGTCCAGTTCAATTGGCCGGCGCTGGAGAGTGTGCCGGATATTCTGGCCGAGCTAGCCGGTGTTGAAATGCACGCAATCCAGACATCAGGAAATTGCGTACGCAATACCACCACAGATGCCTTTGCCGGTGTGGCAGCTGATGAACTGCTGGACCCGCGCCCCTGGTGCGAAATTATCCGCCAGTGGAGCACCTTGCATCCCGAGTTTGCCTATCTGCCGCGTAAATTCAAGATTGCGGTCTCAGGCAGCCTGGAGGATAGAGCCGCAACCTGGGTGCATGATATCGGGTTGCAGGTGGTCAGAAATGCCGACGGCGAGGTCGGCTTTCGCGTGCTGGTGGGCGGAGGCTTGGGGCGCACGCCAGTGATAGGCGAGCAGGTTCGGGAATTTTTGCCGGGCGAGCATCTGTTGACCTACCTGGATGCCGTGCTGCGCGTATACAACCGCTTTGGCCGGCGTGACAACAAATACAAGGCGCGCATCAAGATTTTGGTCAAAGCGATGACGGTAGAGGGTTTTGCTGCCAAGGTCGAGGATGAGTGGCAGCATCTGAAAGGTGGTGCGGCGACCTTGCGCGCGCAGGATATCGCGCATTTTGCCAGCTTCTTTACGGCACCGGCTTATGAGGTGCTGCCGCCTCATCCAGTCGAGCTGGCAGCCGCCATGGAAGCACATCCTGCTTTTGTGCGCTGGCTTGAACGCAATACCCGTGCCCACCGGCAGCCGGGTTATCGCGCCGTAGTGTTGTCATTGAAAAAAACCGGCGTGCCGCCTGGTGATATTACGGCCGAGCAGATGGATGCCGTAGCCGGGATGGCCGAGCGCTTCGGTTTTGGCGAGATTCGTGCCGCCCACGAGCAGAACCTGATTCTGCCGGATGTACGGGA
>NZ_RJTZ01000196.1:0-2940 GCF_024343515.1 Aquitalea sp. S1-19
TGGGACGACGGCATTATCGACCCGGCACAGACCCGCGACGTACTGGCACTGGCGCTGGATGCCTGCCTGTCCACCCCGATTCCCGACACGCGTTTTGGCGTGTTCCGTATGTGAGGCCTGCCATGGACAGCACGATACTGGAGATCGAACACAGCGCGGCCATCGCCACCTTGTGGCTGAATCGCCCCGCGCTACACAATGCACTGAATGAAGCACTGATCGATGCGCTCACCCATGCCCTGAACGCTCTGGCAAGCGATGCCAGCGTGCGTGTCATTGTGCTGGCCGGGCGCGGCACAAGCTTTTGCGCCGGCGCCGATCTTGACTGGATGCGCCGTGCCGCCGGTTTTAGCGACGCGCAAAACCTGGCCGATGCACAAGCGCTGGCCACCTTGCTCAAGACCCTGTACCGCTGCCCCAAGCCGGTGATCGCGCGCGTGCATGGTGCGGCACTGGCCGGCGGCATGGGTCTGGTCGCCGCGTGCGACATCGCCATCGCCACGCCCGAGGCCCGCTTCGGCCTGTCCGAAGTACGACTGGGGCTGATTCCGGCCACCATCGCGCCTTATGTCAGCGAAGCCATCGGCTTGCGCGCCATGCGCCGCTACACCCTGTCGGCCGAACGCCTCCAGGCCGACACCGCCTGGCGCCTGGGCCTGATACACGAGATAGTCGCACCGGACATGCTGGACAGCAGCATCGCAGCGGTGGCCCAGCAACTGGCGCTGGGGGCGCCGGGCGCACTTGCCCAGAGCAAAAAGTTGCTGCGCGCAGTGGCCGATGGCTCAACCAGCGATGACGCACTTCTGGCCGAAACCGCTGCCCTGATTGCCCGCACCCGCGCCGGCAGCGAGGCGCTCGAGGGGCTCGCTGCCTTCTTCGATAAACGCCGCCCCGCCTGGCAAGAGGAGCAAGACTGATGCTGGCCAAGATTCTGATCGCCAACCGCGGCGAAATTGCCTGCCGCATTATCCGCAGCGCCCGCGCGCTGGGCATAGGTGTCGTCGCCGTCTATTCGGAGGCCGACGCGAACGCACAACATGTGCGCCTGGCCGACGAGGCCATCGCCATCGGCGCGGCCGCTGCGGCCGAATCCTATCTGCGCGCCGACAAGATTATTGCCGCAGCGCTCTCCTGCGGTGCCGATGCCATCCACCCCGGCTACGGCTTCCTGTCGGAAAACGCTGATTTTGCCCATGCCTGCAGCGAAGCAGGCCTGATTTTTATCGGCCCGCCAGCATCCGCCATCGAGGCGATGGGCTCCAAATCGGCCGCCAAGCGCCTGATGGCCGAAGCCGGCGTACCGCTGGTGCCCGGCTACCACGGCGAGAATCAGGACGACGCACGCCTGGCCGAACAAGCCGCGCATATCGGCTACCCGGTATTGATCAAGGCGGTAATGGGCGGCGGCGGCAAGGGCATGCGCGTAGTCGAGTCCGCAGCCGATTTTGCCTCGGCACTGGCCTCGTGCCGGCGCGAGGCACAGGCGGCTTTCGGCAACGATGTGGTGTTACTGGAAAAATACCTGCAGCGCCCGCGCCATATCGAAATCCAGCTGTTTGCCGACAGCCATGGCCACGCGGTTTATCTGTACGAGCGCGACTGCTCGGCCCAGCGCCGCCACCAGAAAGTCATCGAAGAAGCGCCGGCGCCGAATCTGGCACCGGCCACGCGCCGTGCCATGGGCGAGGCGGCCTGTGCGGCAGCGCGCGCCGTGGGCTATGTCGGCGCCGGCACAGTCGAATTCATCATGGACAGCAGCGGCGTCTTCTACTTTATGGAGATGAATACCCGGCTACAGGTCGAGCATCCGGTCACCGAGATGATTACCGGGCAAGATCTGGTCGCATGGCAGATCCGCGTCGCCGCAGGCGAGCTACTACCGCTGGCGCAGCAGGACATTCCCTTATCCGGCCACGCCTTTGAAGCGCGCATTTACGCCGAAGATCCGGACAAGGGCTTTTTGCCTGCCACCGGCACGCTCACCCATCTGCGCCTGCCACAAACCAGCGCACGGGTACGCATAGACAGCGGCGTGATCGAGGGTGACAGCATTTCGCCATGGTACGACCCGATGATCGCCAAGCTGGTTGTCTGGGGCGAGACACGCGAGCTTGCCTTGCAAACATTGAAATCGGCACTGGCCCAGTGCGAGATCGCCGGCGTCGCTTGCAATACTGCTTTTCTGGCGCGCCTGGCGGCCCACCCCGACTTTGCCGCCGGTCACGTCGACACCGGCCTGATCGCCCGCGACGAAGCCGAACTGCTGCTGGGTGCAGCGGCCGCCGAGCCGTGGCAACTGGCGCTACTCTCGCTTGCCGAGGCGCTGGACGGCGGCAATGGCTGGCGCCTGAACGGGACGTTCAAACGCCGCTTCGAATGGCAGGTCGCAGAGTGCGTGCATACCGTCTTGCTGGAATACCGGCCGGACGGCTTGCGCATCACGCTGGCGAACGAGGTGTTCGATGCACGCATTCAGGCCTTAAGCGATGGTTTCAGCGCCTGGCTTAACGGCCAGCATTATCAGGCCCGCGTCATTCATCAGGGCCAGCAACGCATCCTGTTCAGTCGCGGCCACAGCCTGAGCGCACGGCTTGGCGACCCGTATGCCTATGCCAGTCGTGAAATCCATGGCCACGCCCAAATCAAGGCGCCCATGCCCGGACGCGTCGTCGCCCATCTGGCCGCAGTAGGCACGCAACTGGAAAAAGGCGAGCCGCTGATGATACTGGAGGCGATGAAGATGGAGCACACGCTTAAAGCGCCGGCCGCCGGCAAGGTGAATGCCTATCTGTTTTCCCCTGGCGAGCAAGTCGGTGATGGTGACGAACTGGTCGATTTCGAAGCCGCATAAGGAGCGCATCATGCAGGTCAAAATCGTCGAAGTCGGCCCGCGCGACGGGCTGCAGAATGAAAAACAGCCCGTTACGCTGGCGGGCA
>NZ_RJTZ01000197.1:0-2929 GCF_024343515.1 Aquitalea sp. S1-19
CGGGTCGAAGAACATGGCAAAACCCAGACCCATCTGCGCACTGGCAATCATGCCTGCCATTTCCATCGCCGTCATCACGATGCGCATGACAAAGCCCAGCATAATGCCGATCAAAAGCTGGTTGAGCAAAATAGCCACACCCTCGGCCGAAACCAAGGGCACGGCAGGCATGGGGGGCAATAAGGGCGCAACCAGTACGGTCAGGATCAGGGCAAAACCGCCTTTGAAGCGGCGCGGAATACTGCGCGAGGAGAAGATGGGTTCGGACAGCATCAAGCCCAGAATGCGGGCAAACGGCCAGACAAAGAAGCTGACCAGCGCATTGATCTGCAGATCGGAAATAACGAGACTGGCCGCCATCTTGCCTTAACCGATCGCGCCGGGAATGCTTTGATACAGGCGAATGGTGAAGTCCATCATGGTATTCAGCATCCATGGTCCGGCCAAGAGCAGCACCAGAAACAGCGCCATCAGCTTGGGAATGAAGGTCAGGGTCATTTCATTGATCTGGGTGGCCGCCTGCAGGATGCTCACCAGCAAACCCACCAGCAAAGACACGCCCAATACGGGCGCCGAGACAATAATCAGGGTAAACAGCGCCTGCTGCACCAGATTGATGACCAGTTCCGGACTCATATCCTCTCCTTGCGCTTAACGCTGGGCAAAACTCTGTACCAGCGAACCCAATACCAGCGTCCAGCCGTCGACCAGAACGAACAACATGATTTTGAACGGCAAGGAAATAATCACCGGCGACACCATCATCATCCCCATCGCCATCAGGATACTGGCGACCACCAGATCGATAATCAAAAACGGGATAAAGATCATAAAACCGATCTGGAAAGCCGTCTTCAGCTCGCTGATCACATAAGCCGGCACCAGCGTCTTAAGGGAGATATCGGCCGGGCTCGCTGGTGCCGGCGAGCGCGACACCTCGATAAAGAAAGCCAGATCCTTTTCACGCGTCTGTGACAACATAAAGGCCTTCATCGGCCGGGCGGCCTCGTCGGCCGCCTGCATCATGCTGATCTTGTCGTCGGAAAACGGCACCCACGCCTTCTGGTACACCTGATCCAGCGTCGGCCCCATGATAAACAGGGTCAAAAATAAGGACAGCCCCACCAGAACCTGGTTGGGCGGCGACTGCATGGTGCCCAGTGCCTGCCTGAGCAGTGACAGCACGATGATGATGCGGGTAAACGAAGTCATCATCAGCGCCATGGCCGGGATAAACGACAGCCCGGTCATAAACAGCAGCATCTGCAAGGACAGGGAATAGTTCTGACCGCCACCGGGCGCGGGACTGCTGTTCATCATGGGCAGACCGGCTGCGTCGGCCAGAACAGGCACCAGCGCGAACAGACCGCCCAGCAGCAAAGAGGGGCTTTTCTTCATGACTTGGATTTGGCGAGTACGCTTTTGAACAGACGGGCAAAACTCTCGGGCAAGGGCGGCTGCGGCTTGCTCGGCCTGTTCGGCCAGCGCGGCGGCCCAGTCATCCATTACATCATCGGCCGCACCTTGCGTGCCCTGTTCTTCAGCCATGTTTAAGCTCTCCCGACTCCGTATCGCCGAGGTCATGCGCCCCGGCCAGTATCTTTTCCACACTCAGGGCATACTTGCCCTCAACCGTACCGTACTTGCACTCCAGCACCGGAATGCCCGACACATCGGCCACCACCCGTTCCGGTATGTCCAGCGTAATGACGTCGCCCTCTTTCAGGTTCAGCACCTGCCCCAGCGTCACCTCGGTATGCGCCAGCTCCGCGACCAGTTCGACTTCGGCCGTTTGCACCTGACGCGACATCAGGCTGACCCAGCGGTTATCGACCTCGGTACGGTCTGCCTGCATGGTACTGGACAGCACATCCCGGATGGGCTCGACCATGGAGTAAGGCAGACAGACGTGAAAATCCCCGCCGCCGGCCCCCAGTTCGATATGAAAGGACATCGCCACCACCACCTCGGTCGGCGTGGCGATATTGGCAAACTGGGTATTCATTTCGCTGCGCAGATAACTGAATTGCAGCGGATAGACCGGTTCCCACGCCTTCTGGTACTCGGTAAACACCACATTCAGCATGCGCTGGATGATGCGTTGTTCGGTCGGGGTAAAGTCGCGCCCTTCGACCCGCACATGGAAACGGCCATCGCTGCCGAACAGATTGTCGACGACCAGAAACACCAGATCCGGGTCAAAAATCAGCAGCCCGGTGCCGCGCAGCGGCTTGACGTGCACCAGATTAAGGTTGGTGGGCACCACCAGATTGCGAATGAATTCGCTGTACTTCTGCACCCTGACCGGACCTACCGAGATCTCGGCATTGCGGCGGATGAAATTGAACAAGCCTATGCGCAAATTGCGCGCAAAACGCTCGTTGATGATTTCCAGCGTAGGCATACGCCCACGCACGATGCGCTCCTGACGTCCGATATCATACTGGCGGACGCCACTGGACTCGCCATGATCACCCTCATCCTCAGTATCCCCGGTCACCCCGCGCAGCAGGGCATCCACCTCTTCCTGGGATAAAATATCGTCAGCCATCTGGGCTTACTGATTCTGGATGATAAAGGAAGTAAACAGCACGCTCTCCACCGGTTCCTGCCCGGGCAGGTCAATGGATTCGTTGATGATTTTCTTGACCTGCGCCTTGAGCCTGACCTTGCCATCGGCACTGGCCAGCTCCTCCGCAGTTTTGGACGAGAGCAACAAAATCAGCCCACTGCGGATTTTGGGCATATATTCGACCAGCGTCTTCTTGGACTCAATGTCCAGTAGCTGAGCCTGCATTTCCACCTGCAACAGGGCGCCAGAACCGCCGGCCAAGTTGACGACAAAAGTATCCATTTTTTCAAAAATAGGCGGGCCTTCCGGCTTCTTCTTCACCTGTTCGCTGGCATGCGCGCCGTTTTCCGCAAGCCC
>NZ_RJTZ01000198.1:0-2921 GCF_024343515.1 Aquitalea sp. S1-19
GTTTCGAGGCCGGCAGCCAGCGCGAGCAGTATGGCTGGGTCGCGTCCGTCCAGCGCCTGGGTCGCAATCAGGCGCATATCACCATGGGTCAGGGTGCCGGTTTTGTCGAACACCACATCGCTGGCGCGGGCCAGGGTTTCCAGCGCATGGCCGCGGGTGGTGAGGACCCCATCCAGTGCCAGACGTCCGGTGGCGGCTGTCAGCGCAGCCGGCGTGGCCAGCGACAGGGCGCAAGGGCAGGAGATGACCAGCACGGCTACGGTAATCCATAGCGCGTGTTCGGGGTCATGCGGATACCACCAGGCAAACGTCGCGACCGCCGCCAGCAGCAAGGCCAGTACAAACCAGCCGGCAAAACGGTCGGCGATTTCTGCCAGTCTCGGTTTCTCGGCCAGCGCCTGATCCAGCAGACGCACAATGCTGGCCAGCCGCGTGTTCTGGCCGGTACCGGTAATGCGGACATACAAAGGGCTGGCGGTGTTGACGCTGCCGGCAATCAGCGCATCGCCCGCCTGCTTGTCAAGCAGACGGCTTTCGCCGGTCAACAGTGCTTCGTTTAACTGGCTATGCCCCTCCAGTACGCAAGCGTCGGCGGGTACGGTTTCGCCGGGGCGAATCAGCAGCACATCGCCGCAAGAGAGCGTCGCGGCAGCCGCTTCGTGGGTCTCGCGCGATTCGGGCCAGGCGCTGAGTTTATGGGCGAATGCCGGAATCAGCTTGACCAGCGTTTCGGCCGCAGCGCCGGCCTCGCGCCTGGCAATGCCCTCAAGATAGCGCCCGCCCAGCAGCAGGAAAACGAACATCGACACCGAATCGAAGTAAATGCCGTGTTCTATATGGTTCAGCAGGGCATACAGGCTGGCAAAGAAGGTGGTCAGTATGCCTATGGTGACCGGCGTATCCATGCCCACTCTATGCCGCTTGAGATCGCGCCAGGTGGCTTGATAAAAGGGAACAGCCGAATAGACCATCACCGGCAGGGTCAGGATCAGGCTGGCCCAGTGCAGCATCCACAGGAAGTTGGGCTCGATTTCGCCATCCGGGGCGAGGTAGACAGGTACGGCATACATCATCACCTGCATCATCGACAGGCCGGCCACCCAGAGCCGGTTGATCGCCTGTTTGCGCTGTTTTTGCTGCAGCGCTTCCTGACGGGCGGCGTCGGTACGCTGGCCATTTCCATGGTCGAAAAGCCGGTGCCGGCAGCCGGTCAGATGCGGGTGCGGGTGATGGCAGCCGGGCTGAATCGTGCCGATATTGTGCAGCGCGAAGGGCATTATCCGGCTCCTGCCGGGGCATCGCCGATTCTGGGGCTGGAAGTCGCCGGCGTGGTAGACGAGATTAACGGCCCGTCGCGCTTTCAGCCTGGCGATGAAGTATTTGGTCTGTTGCAGGGCGGCGGTTATGCCGACTATGCCTTGCTGGATGAGGCGCTGGCTATCCCCAAGCCGGATGCCATGAGCTGGGCGGAGGCGGCCAGCCTGCCTGAAGTGTGGATGACCGCATGGCTTAATCTGGTGGAAGTGGCGGCCTTGCAAGCCGGAGAGCGCTTTTTGGTGCATGCCGGTGCCAGCGGTGTCGGCTCTGCCGCCATACAGTTGGCGTGCCTGTTAGGCGCCGAAGCGCTGGCCAGTGCCAGTGCCGATGAAAAGCTGGAATTTTGCCGCAGCCTGGGGGCGACTCAGGTATTCAATGGCCGGCGTGACACTGCTTTTGCCGCGCAGCTTAAGGCGCAGGGCGGGGTGGATGTTATTCTGGATCCGGTAGGCGGCAGTTATTTTCGCGAGAATCTGGCCTGTCTTAATCCGGACGGGCGTCTGGTGGTAATAGGCGTGATGGGCGGGCGCAGCGCTGAGCTGAATCTGGGGCTGCTGCTGGTCAAGCGTTTGCGCATTATGGGTTCGACGCTGCGCAGCCAGCCACTGGTGGTGCGTGCGCGTCTGGCGCGGGCGCTGGAAGAGACGATTTTGCCGGCACTGGCTGACGGAAAATTGAGGGTAACGCTGGACAGTGTGTACCCGCTATCGGCGGTGGCGGATGCGCATCTGTATATGGAAGGCAACAGTAATCTGGGGAAAGTGGTGCTGGATGTGTCGTAATTAATGCTTTTGTAATTATTATCGGCTATCTTGTTACTCGGAAGGCATGAGGCTTTCTGATTTGGTATGGATGGGATTCGGGCGACGGCAACGTCGCCCATTTTTTTGGCCGGAGCAAGTGAGGTGTACTTGACTCCGGCTATATCAGGCGGCGGGTGCCAGCGCCTCGATCAGGGCGACTTCCTGGGTGTAGGACAGTGCCTTGAGCTTGCTCAGCAGGGCTTCGGCATCCACCTGATGCTCGTGATCCAGATCCTCATCCAGAATACGCGCCTCTACCGCCAGCCACAGGCCGCGGCAAGCCGATGCGCCTTCAAAGTGTATGCCCTTGAGTACGGCAGCAATCAGTTGCAGCTCGTTGTCGGCAAAGCGGCGCGACAACAGCAATTGCTCGCGGCGGATGATTTCTGCGTAGCGCTCCAGCATTTCGTGGGTGCGTGCATCCATTTCGCCATGCAGGCTGTCTGTGGCCGCTTGAGCCTCATGCGCGGCACTGGCTGCGGCAACCACGCGCGCAGGATCGAACCACGCTTCGATTTCCGGTGCCAGCAAAGGCAATTCCTGCTGCCAGGCGTGATAAAGATCATCGCGAAAACGCGCATTGTCGGTAAAGGACAACTCGTCGAACGGCATCATGGGCGCGAGGCCACTGCCCAGTTTTTCACGTCCGATCAGGATGTTGCCATCCTTGTCCTTGCTCACCGTTGTACGCCAGTGGCTGTTTTCGCCCGTGGCCAGATTGTCTACCATGACTTCGATGCAAGGCAGTGCGCATTCGCTGTCGTCACCTTCGGTCACAAAGTGCAGGGTGATGTCGAACAT
>NZ_RJTZ01000199.1:0-2898 GCF_024343515.1 Aquitalea sp. S1-19
CGTTTGGCCACCGGCGCCAGGCTGTCTTCCGGCTTGGGCTCGCCCTCGGTCGGACGGCCGAGGTGGGTCATCAGGATCACCGACGCACCGGCCTTCAGGCAGTGCAGGATGGACGGCAAGGATGCGCGGATACGGGTGTCGTCACCGATCACGCCGTTTTTCACCGGCACGTTCATATCGACGCGGATCAGCACGCGTTGCCCGGCGAGGTTCTGTTCAGTCAGCTTCTTGAATTGCATGGTCACTCCGTTGGGGAATGGGGAGTCGGAAATGGGGAACAGGTTTTTAGCAAAACCGTTTCCTGATGGCCGCTCGTGTTTCCGTGTTTATTCGTAGGGTGGGTTAGCCGCCTGCGGCGGCGTAACCCACCATTCATTAGCGTGGGCAGATTGTGGTGGGTTATGGCGGTTTTGCCATCTGACCTACCCTACTCGCTTAATTGCCTTCTCTAGATCGTGAATCCACTGCCGTATTTTCGGGCGGAAGTATCAAATTATTGGCTTTAAAATCAAAATCAACAGAGAACGTATTAACTAGCAACGCAAACCAAAAAGCAGAAAGAGCCAAGCCAACGTAAATCGGCATCTTTCCTACGGAGAATTTTTTAGAAATCAAGAAATTTACGGGCTTGTCAAAAGGAGAGTCGTCTCTCATGCTTCTTTCAACATCTTTTTTTGCGGCCTCAATTTTCCCAGAAAACAACTCGTACTTAGGCGCACCCAAAACAGAAAGAAGCCTTATTTCTGTATCTTTTACCTTCTGTTCCCATCGGGCCTGCCAGAATTTTGCTCCCGCTGCCGTAAAGGCTTGGCAAACCGAAATAGCAATCCCAAGCAGGCATGTAAAAACTATCAGAGTTTTAGTGTATTTGCCTTGCGCCTGCAAAAGACCAGCCAGCAATACACCTTGAAAAATCATGAAGAAATTATTTCGGCTATTCAGATTTTGTATCTCCAAATCCCTAGCCTTAATTG
The DNA here is from genome assembly GCF_024343515.1 of Aquitalea sp. S1-19. NCBI lineage: Bacteria > Pseudomonadati > Pseudomonadota > Betaproteobacteria > Neisseriales > Chromobacteriaceae > Aquitalea > Aquitalea sp. S1-19. Next base: position 975 of record NZ_RJTZ01000199.1, read on the forward strand.
CCATTTCATATACGCGTTTTAGGCGATTGATACTGTCTGCTTTTTTTGAGTTTATCAACTGAAATCGCATCTTAAATAAATAACAAATTGTCAAAAATAAATTCATAGAGCACGTGGCACGTAGGGTGGGTTAGGCCGCAGGCCGTAACCCACCAATATTCACCAACGCCACCACAACATGGTGGGTTACGGCGGCTTTGCCGCCTAATCCACCCTACAAGATTCATCCAACAATCAATCCGGCCCGCCAATATCTTCGTCCGGGGCATCGCCCCAATCGGCCGGATAAAAACCCTGTGTAACATGGCGGTGGAAAGTCGAATACGGCCAATCGCTGACCCGTTCCACCCAGCCGTGTTTCACCGGGTTGTAATGCACATAATCCACATGGCGCACGAAGTCGTTTTCGTCGCGGATCAGGTGTTCCCAATAACGCCGCTGCCAGATGCCACGCTCGCCATGTTTCAGGCGCGAGGCCGAGCGGGTTTCGCCTTGTGGCAGTGCCCGGCTGAAGCCGGACTTGATCAGCCGCCAGCGCGTGGCGAAATCGGCATCGCCTTCGGGCAGCTCGATCACGCAGTGCAGGTGCTCGGGCAATACCACCCACGCGTGGATGGTGAACGGGTAGTCCTGTTTAACCTTGCTGACTGCAGCGCGCAGCAGGTCGATATGTTCGACCAGCAGCCGGTTGTCGTGGCGCTCAAGCAGCGTCACGGTAAAGAAATAGGTGCCGCCGGGCCGCCACAGGCGGCGGTAGTCGGACATGGTGTTTTCGCTTCTGGCTTGCGCCGGGGTAGGGTGGGTTAGCCGCCTGCGGCGGCGTAACCCACCGACCGGATGTTGGTTTGGTGGGTTACGGCGGCTTTGCCGCCTAACCCACCCTACCCCTCAGCTGATCAGCAGCTGAACATCGCCTTGCCGGTGCGCAGCATCTGCTGGCAGAAGCCCCACTCGTTGTCGTACCAGGCCAGTACTTTAACCATATTGCCGCCGGTGACCTTGGTCAGGGTGGCGTCGAAGGTCGAGGCTTCGGTGCTGTGGTTGAAGTCGCCGGAGACCAGCGGCAGGGTGTTGTAGCCCAGCACGCCTTTCATCTTGCCGTCGGCCATTTCCTTGACGATGGCGTTCACTTCTTCAACCGTGGTGTCGCGGCCGGCTTCGAAGGTCAGGTCAACCAGCGATACATTGATGGTTGGCACGCGTACGGCGAAACCGTCCAGCTTACCTTTCAGCTCCGGCAGTACCAGGCCGACGGCCTTGGCGGCGCCGGTCTTGGTCGGGATCATGTTCTGGGTGGCGGAACGGGCGCGGCGCAGGTCCTTGTGGCGCACGTCGGTCAGCACCTGGTCGTTGGTGAAGGCGTGGATGGTGGTCATCAGGCCTTTTTTCAGGCCGATGGTGTCGTTCAGCGCCTTGGCCACCGGAGCCAGACAGTTGGTGGTGCAGCTGGCATTGGATACGACGGTCATGTCGGCACGCAGCACGTCGTGGTTGACGCCGAACACTACGGTGGCGTCCACGTCGTCACCGCCCGGGGCGGAGATCAGCACCTTCTTGGCGCCGGCATCGATATGAGCCTGGCACTTTTCCTTGGAGGTGAAGGCGCCGGTGCATTCCAGCACCAGATCGACGTTCAGTTCTTTCCATGGCAGTTCGGCCGGATTGCGGGTGGAGAAGAACGGGATCACATCGCCGTCAACGATCAGGTTGCTGCCTTCATGTGAAACCGGGGTGGCGAAGCGGCCGTGTACGGTGTCGTACGAGGTCAGGTGGGCATTGGTCGCCAGGTCGCCGGAGGCGTTGACGGCGACGATCTCGAAGTCGCCACGCAGATTGTATTCGTAGATGGAACGCAGGGCCTGACGGCCGATACGGCCGTAACCGTTGATTGCAACGCGGATGGTCATTGAGTTTCTCTCCGAGA
>NZ_RJTZ01000002.1:0-78018 GCF_024343515.1 Aquitalea sp. S1-19
TGTTGGCGATCGCCATGGTCGGCTTCGGCGTGGTGTACTTCACCACCGACAGCCATGCTGCTTTCCTCGCCATGGTGGCAGTGGCGCTGGTGCTGGGTGTGACACTGATCATCCCGATCGGCGGTGCCGACATGCCGGTGGTGGTGTCGATGCTGAACTCATACTCGGGCTGGGCGGCAGCCGGTATCGGTTTCACCCTGAACAACCCGGTGCTGATCATCGCCGGTGCCTGCGTCGGCGCCTCCGGTGCCATCCTGTCCTACATCATGTGCAAGGCGATGAACCGCTCCATCGTATCGGTGCTGCTGGGTGGCTTCGGTGCCGAAGCGGCCGCTGGCGGCGGCGCGGCTTCCGGCCCGAAGAACTACAAGTCCGGTTCGGCTGAAGACGCTGCCTTCCTGATGAGCAACGCCGACAGCGTGATCATCGTGCCGGGCTATGGCCTGGCGGTGTCGCGTGCCCAGCATGCGCTGCAGGAATTTGCCAACTTGCTGACCGAGAAGGGTGTCAATGTGCGCTACGCCATCCACCCGGTGGCTGGTCGTATGCCGGGGCATATGAACGTGCTGTTGGCGGAAGCCGAAGTGCCGTACGAGCAGGTGCAGGAGATGGAGGAGATCAACTCCGACTTCGCCAACACCGACGTGGTGCTGGTGATCGGCGCCAACGACGTGGTCAACCCGGCTGCGCTGAAAGACAAGGCCAGCCCGATCTATGGCATGCCTATCTTGGAAGCGCACAAGGCGCGCACCGTGATCGTGGTCAAGCGTTCGATGAGCGTGGGTTACGCGGGTCTGGATAACGAACTCTTCTACATGGACAAGACCATGATGGTGTTCGGTGACGCCAAGAAGGTGGTCGAAGAGCTGGTCAAGGGCGTCGACCACTAAGCCCGTCTAGCAACAGATGTAAACAAAAGCCCGTCTCACTGCGACGGGCTTTTGATTTGAAGAAAGGGCGGAGCCTTTACACTGGTGCGTGCACCAGCCCTGCATCCAGTAAGGCCTGATGCACGCGAATGGCGGCATAGGCATCGTTGGCGGCATACAGCAACTGGCGTTCGGCCAGCTCTTTGCTGGCCCAGTTGGAGGTGCTGATGTGCTTGGATTTGGCCAGCTTCTGGCCAAACAGCATGGCGATGGCGGTTTTGGCGCCGATCTGCTGGCGATAGCCCTGGCGTCGGAAGGTGTGATCCAGATCGATAAGCTGCTGCGGAATAATGCCGAAGCGCTTGCCCAGATGGCCCAGATCGCTTTTTAACCCGAAGCCGACCTTGGCGACCTGTGTCGACTGCAGCACTTCAAATGCTGCTGCTAGTGTGTCGTGCTGATGGCTCTGGAATAGCCAGGCCCGGTCCAGGCTGGAAAACTGCAGCACATGCGGGCCTTCCGAATTCTGCCCTTTGTGGAAGGTGGGCCGCGATTCGGTATCAAAGCCCAGCGCCTGATGCTGTCGCATTTCCTGCAAGGCGGCTTCTGCGCTATCGCGACAGCGCACCACCGTGATGTGGTCCAGTGTCAGCCCGGCAAAAGGCGGCAAGGTGGCGATATGGGTTTTGTCCGGCGGGGTCAGGGGCAAAGGCGAAGGCATGGTGTTCCAGTTTTTTGGTCTGGTGCCATTGTCCAGCATTGTGCGCGGCATGGCTATGGTGGAGCCAGTCCGAAGTGGTCAGATACTGCGCTCATCGCTACCATGCCAGGGCAGGGTGGCTGGACTGTCGGCCCGGATGCCACTGCCGGCCGAGGGCCGCCTGTTTATGGGGGCGCTGTTTGTGGTCTTTCCACTCACGAGTCATGTGTTGTCGGCGACTGCGCGTGATGCGGCCACCCGGCATGATTTGCAGCTATTGGCGGGACAAGGTCGGATCAGCGGGATGACGCTTGCCACTACCGACTCGCTGCTGGTGCAGCAAGTGATGGTCTGCTGATTAGTTTGTCGTGCCTATGGCATGTTTCTCGCCAGGGTGGCACAGTGCGCGGCATACTTGCTTGGGGTTTGTTATGGTAATGCCTGAAAAGAATACGGCGCTGATCGATGGTTTTGGCCGTCGCATCGACTATTTGCGCGTTTCGGTGACCGATCGTTGCGATCTGCGCTGTACGTACTGCCTGCCCAAGGGTTTTAAAGGCTTCGAGGAGCCGGCGCACTGGCTCTCGCACGAGGAGATGGCCCGCCTGATCGGCCTGTTTGTCGGTCTTGGCGTATCCAAAGTGCGTCTGACCGGCGGGGAGCCCTTGTTGCGGCGCAATCTGACGGATTTGGCTGCGCGCATCACCGCCTTGCCGGGGCTGCGTGACCTGTCTTTGTCTACCAATGCAACCCAGCTTGCCCGCCATGCACATGCGCTGAAAGAGGCTGGCGTTAAGCGGCTCAATGTCAGTCTGGATACGCTGGATGCGGCACGTTTTGCCGAGATTACCGGGCGCGATTGTCTGCCCCAGGTGCTGGAAGGGCTGCTGGCGGCACGTGCTGCCGGCTTTGCGCCTGTCAAACTCAATGCCGTGGTGCAAGCCGGGGTCAATGAGGCCGATATTTCGCGGTTGCTGGTTTTTGCTTTGGAACACCGTTTTGTGCTCAGGCTGATCGAGACCATGCCCATAGGCGACACCGGACGCCAGGCGGCTTATATCGATGTGACGGCCTTAGGTGAGCGTATCGCGAAGCAATACCGGCTGATTCCCCAGGTGTTGGGGCAGGGGGCCGGGCCGGCCCGTTACTGGACCAGTGCCGATGGCGGCATGAGTTTCGGCGTGATTACGCCGATGTCGCGCCATTTTTGCGCGGCCTGCAACCGGGTGCGCCTCGGCGTAGACGGTACGCTTTACCTGTGTCTGGGACAGAACGATAGCGTGGCGTTGGGCAGTCTGCTGCGGGAGGGCGCGAGCGATGATGAACTGTTGGCCGCCATCCATGCGGCAATTGCCGCCAAACCGGAGCGCCATCATTTCAACGAGACGCCGGATAAAATCGTGCGTTTTATGTCGCAAACCGGTGGCTAAAACGGTTTTGTGCACGATATCGAACGTTTTATTGATGGCTTTACGGCGTATCCGCCGCGATACGGGCCTATTCGTCGCGCCCGGATGCTTTTTTGCCGCTGGTTTGTCAGTCTGATGCAAGCTGTCAACTTGCCGACGGTGCCTGCCTTGCTGCATGATGCGCACACTTTGAATACATGATGTTGCTTTACCCTCCCATTTGTGTGCCATGACTACACCAGACCCTGGCTTTACCGCCTCGCCTCCTGCTCTGTCCCAGCGCCTGTCTACCCGCATCGTTGCCAGTGCCATCGCCGCCCTGTTGCTGATCATGGCAATGATTTTGGGCACTTTGTGGCTGTCCTGGCAGCTCGAAGGTGCGGCGGCAGCGATCAATGACGCAGGTAGTCTGCGCATGCGGGCAACCAAAGTAGCGGTGGAGTTGCAAAAGCCTGCGCCAAATCTCACCGTCCATCAGTCAAGGGTGAACGCCGAGCTTGCGCTGCAAGATCTGACCCTGGCGCAACTGGTGTCGGGCAATCCGGCGCGCCCCTTGTTCCTGCCATCAGAGAGCCTTGTGCAAGAGCAGATGGCACAGGTGGTGCGCTATTGGCAAACAGTGCTCAAGCCAGCGGCGGCCACTTCGCTACAGACGGGCAGCAGTCAGCCGTATTTGCAGGCTCTGCCCGAGTTCATTCGCCACGCCAATCAATTGGTGTTGCTGGTCGAGCAGAACAACGAGCGCCAAAACGACTGGTTGCGCCTGTCGCAAGGCGTGCTGGCTCTGGTGGCGTGCGGCGGTACGCTGGTGATGATTTACCTGCTGTATTTGTGGATCATCTTGCCGGTACTGCGTTTGCAGCAGGGCTTGCAAAAAATGGCCCGCCACGAGTTCGGCGTGCGTTTGCCGATTGAAAGTCGCGACGAATTGGGCATGCTGGCGGGGGGCTTCAACCAGATGGCCGATGAGCTGGAAGGCTTGTATCGCGATCTTGAAGCCAGGGTGCAGGACAAAACGGCACAACTGGCGGCGCAAAACCGCGAGTTGTCCGCCTTGTATGAAATCGAGGCGTTCCTCAATCAGCCCGGCGATATCGAGACTTTGTGCCGCGGTTTTTTGCAGCGGGTCATGCCGCTTTTAGATGCCGAAGGCGGCAGTCTGCGCGTACTGGATGGTCACAGCGGTAAGTTGCACCTGACGGTGTCGGAAGGGCTGGCCGATGCCTTGGCGGCTGAGGAAAATTGTACCCGGCTACACGACTGCTTGTGTGGCGAGGCCAGCCAGAGCGGGATGGTGCTGGTGCATGATTTTCGCCAGCGTCCGCGAGCAGAGGGCTATCGCTGCAGCAAGGAAGGCTTTGCTGCGCTGGCCGCGTTTCAGATCATCGCGCCTGATCAGGTTTTGGGTACGTTTGCTTTGCATTTTCATGCGCCGCGCGACATCGGCTCGGCCGATAGCCAGTTGCTGCGCACCTTGGGCCAGCGGCTGGGTGTTGCATTGCTCAACCGGCGCCTGAGTGCAAAGGCACGCCAGCTGGCTGTGGTGGAGGAACGCTCGCTGGTGGCACAAGGCTTGCACGACAGTATTGCCCAGGGTTTGAATTTCCTGAATCTGCAGGTGCAGATGCTGGATGTGGCAGCCAAGGCCGATGATATGGCGGAAGTGCGTGAAATTGTGCCGCTATTGAAGACCGGTGTGGAAGAGAGCTATCAGGATGTGCGCGAGCTGTTGCTGAATTTCCGCAGCAAGCTGGGGCCGGGCGAGCTGATGAGCGGTATTGAAGACACCGTTGCGCGTTTTCGCCGCCAATGTGAAGCCGAGGTTGTGCTGAATGTGCAGGAGCAAGGTGGTGCACCCTTGCCGCCCGAGCAACAGTTGCAGGTGCTGTTTATCTTGCAGGAGGCTTTATCCAATGTGCGCAAGCACGCTTGTGCGAGCAAAGTTGAAATCATGATGCAAAATGGGGCGGACTTTGTGTTGCAGGTTAGTGACAATGGCGACGGTTATGATCCGGCCGAGGTGGTTTCCCGCGCTGAAGGGCATATTGGCCTGCATATTATGCAGGAGAGGGCTCGTCGTCTTAACGCAAGCCTGACCCTGAGTTCGGTGCCGGGTGAGGGCAGCAGCTTGCTGCTGAAGCTATCACAGGCGGTGCGCCAAGCCGCTTGAAAACAAAAAAGAGTCCAAAGATGACTATCCGCATATTGCTGATCGATGACCACACCCTGTTCCGTTCGGGCATACGCTTGCTATTGCAAAGACAAGATGATTTTGACGTCGTGGGCGAGGCGGCAGATGGGGTCGAAGGCATTAAACGCGCCAAGACCTTGCGCCCGGATGTGATCCTGCTGGATTTGAACATGCCGGGCTTGTCCGGGCTGGATACCTTGCAGTTACTGGTGCAGGATCTGCCCGAGGTGGCGATCCTGATCCTGACCGTGTCGGAAGAGGCGGACGAACTGGCGCAGGCCTTGCGCGATGGCGCGCGCGGTTACCTGCTGAAGAATATCGAGGCGGACACATTAAGTGCGGCCATTCGTGATGCGGCAGCGGGCAAGTCGGTGATTGCCGCCGATATGACGGCCAAACTGGTGGCTCAGTTCCGTACCCAGCCACGTGCCACGCCGGTGCCGGCTGTACCTGCCGAACATGACAAGCTGACCCCGCGTGAGCGCGAAATCGTGCAATGTCTGGTGCGAGGTGAAAGCAACAAGGAAATCGCCCGCCATCTGGATGTGGCCGAGAGTACGGTGAAGATACATGTGCAGAACGTGCTGAAAAAACTGGGGCTGTCCAGCCGGGTGCAGGTGGCGGTATACGGCGTAGAACACGGGCTGGGTTGAGGAGAGCACGCATAAAAAAACGGACCGCGAAGGTCCGTTTTTTTATGCAGAGGTTCGGGCTCAGGCCTTCTTGACCCAGGCGCTGCACCAGCCCTTGTTGGCGACCAGCTTGCCGCCGAAAATGGCGCAAGGTGCAGAGGCTGCAGTGGCTGCGCCTTGAAATAGCTGGCAATTGCCGCAGTACTGGTTAGCGGCGTGCTTGGGGAACTTGGTCTTGTCGACTTTGGCGGTATTAGCCTTGTAGCCCAGTGCGATGGCTTGCGGGTCGGTTTCTACAACGGCAGCAGGCGCGGCCATGGCCTTGCCGCCAAGTACGGCAAGTGCACCGGCAGCTGGGATTACTTTAAGCAGGAAAGTTCTACGGCTGGTCATTTCTTCACTCCTTCGGGTTTGTCTTGTTGCATCCACTTTATCCGGATGCACAGTTTATAATCTTACATTATGCCGATAGTATTTTTTGGCAATTTACCCGACATATGCTTGCGCCTGTTTGACATTTATCAAGCTTGATCTGCTTTGTATGCTTTTATTTGATCAGGTCTGTGTGAGGTTTGGTCTTTTATCTTTCCATGCGCTTAGTGCATGAATAAACTTGTACGTTTTGCCAGACAGAGCAAGTCATGAAACAAGTCATAGCCATTTGCTGCGGCGCCAGTCTGGGCGCCTTGTCGCGCTGGGGGCTGAGCGAATTGAACCGCCACTTTCCACTGCTGCCACCGGGCACCCTGATCGCCAATTTGCTGGGGGGCTACCTGATCGGCCTGGCGATTGCCTATTTTGCCCATGCCGATATTGCCCCGCACTGGCGCTTGTTTGTGGTGACCGGATTTTTGGGGGCGCTGACCACATTCTCGACTTTTTCGGTCGAGGTCACGTCCTTGTTGCAGCAGGGACGACCATTGTGGGCGTTGTTTGCCGTCAGCAGCCATGTATTGGGCTCGCTATTCATGACCGCGCTGGGTATGGCTAGCTGGAATGTCCTACACAAGGCCGGTTTGTTCTGATCTGTTTGATGTCGTGTCCTCAAGCAGGGCTTTCACCAGTTTTTGGCCAGGTGCGGGTAGCTCTTGCCAGTCCGTGAAGCAGATTTTCAGCTCCCGCTCTGCCCAGTGATCTTCCAGCCGGATAATGCGCAGTCCGTACAGCACTGCCAGTTGTTGTGCGCTTTTGGCAGGGAGTATGCCCAAGCCGCAGCCTTGTCCTACCATATTGGCCAGGGTCTGGAAGTTGGGCATGCGAACGCGTATACGCAGCGTGCTCCCCTTGAGCCTGGCCATGTCCTGCAAAAAGCGCTGCATGGCGCTGCTTTCGGATAAACCGACAAACGGTTGATCCAGTGCCTCGGCAAACTTCAGGCTGGTCCTGCCCGCCAAGGCGTGCGAAGCGGCACAAACCAGTACCAGCCGGTCGCGGGCAAATGGCAGTGTGCTTAGCTGGTTGATGCCCATGCTGCCATCCAGAATGCCGATGTCGATCGAACCTTGTTCCAGCTGGCCGATGATTTCATGGCTGGGTGCCTCGCTTAGCAGCAAGTCTATCTCTGGCTCATGCGCGAGCACATCGCCCAGCCTCTCCGGCAAAAAAACATGGCAGGCCATGGTGTTGCCGCAGATGCGTAGTGCGCGGCATTTGCCTTGCCCCAGTTCGACCAGTTCATCCTCCAGCTTGTCCGTCGCTTGTATCAGTTTGCGCGCATGCGCCAGCAGCAGCTCGCCCGCAGCACTCAGCGTGATGCCGCGCGAGTGCCGCTCAACCAGTGTCAGCCCATAGAGCGTTTCCAGTTTTTTCAGCCGTTGGCTCGCCGCCGATAGCGCCATAGGGAAGCGCAAGGCAGTCGTGCTCAGGCTGCCGCTTTCAGCCAGCAGCAGGAAAAAGCGCAGGTCTACCAAATCCAATCGCATTGATACCCTTCTGTTTTAATGAAAGCTTGTTATGGCAATGACAGAGGCTGGTTCAGCGTCTGTTGCGCATAATGACGGCTTCAAAGCAAGCATATTCATATATTTCATGAACAGGTTCAAGGTAATGATGGATCAAGCTGCCTTCGCAAAAAACAAAGGCTTATTACTGGCAGTTTTATCCGCCGCCGGATTTTCAGCCAAGGCTATTTTCGTCAAACTGGGTTTTGGCTATCACGCCAGTGCCGAAGCTTTACTGATGCTGCGCATGCTGTTTGCGCTGCCTTTTTTTGTCATCATGGCCTGGGCCTGTATCCGCCAAGGCGCTCTCAGGCGCATGGGGCGACAGGAGACGGCGGCGGTGATTATTTTGGGACTGTGCGGCTATTATCTTGCCAGTTTGTTTGACTTCATCGGCTTGCAATATATTTCGTCCGGACTTGAACGCTTGCTGTTGTTTCTTTACCCCACCGTGGTGCTGCTCATTTCGGTCTTGTTCCTCGGTAAGCGTTATCCGCAGCGTGTCTGGTTGGCGGTGTTGCTCGCCTACGCCGGTGCGGCACTGGCTTTGCAGCATGATCTGGCCGCAGCAAAGGCAAACGAGCAGGTATGGACCGGTGTCGCATGGGTTGGCGCCAGCATGTTAGTCTATGCAGTGTATGTTGCAGGTTCTGGCGAATGGCTTGCCCGCATCGGCGCAACGGCGTTTGCCGCCTTTGCCTCTCTTGTGGCTTGTATGGCGGTGATGCTGCATTTCGGTTTGACCAGTGCCTGGTCGTCGCTGATTTTGCCACCTCAGGTCTATATCATCGCGCTGGCTATGGCATTGTTCAGCACCGTGTTTCCAGTCTGGGCATTGAGTCAGGCCATACGGCTGCTGGGTGCCGGGCGTGCTGCTTCGGTCAGTACATTGGGGCCGGTGCTGACGCTGTTTATGGGATGGAGCATATTGGGCGAAAGCTTGTCTGGCTTGCAGCTGGCGGGCGCTGCGCTGACGATAGGCGGCGTGGTGCTGATTGCCCGAAGCGGGCAGCCAGGTGAAAAAACGACAGGTCATTGCGCAGCAAGGCTGGGCGCCAGGCAATCTGAGTGCGCATAAGTGTGCCGTTGTTGTATTGCAACTGATCATGCCTAGTTAAGGCATGAATCATGCCCACCCCCGCGGTGGGCCTTATTTTTTTGGAGTGTCGTCATGCGTACCGTAACCCTGACCTTGCCCATAGACGGCATGAGTTGTGCCGCTTGCGCTACGCGGATAGAAAAAGTGCTGGGGCGGCTGGATGGGGTGGAGGCCAGCGTCAGCTTTGCCAGCGAAAGCGTGCAGCTCAATCTGGACACCGACAAGCAAACCGTGCTGGCCGTCACGCAAGCCATTGCCAAGGCCGGCTTTAGCGTGCCGCAGGCGTCGGTTACGCTGGCGCTGGAGGGCATGAGCTGCGCGTCTTGTGCCACGCGCATCGAAAAGGTATTGAATCGCCTGCCCGGGGTGGAGGCGGTGGTCAATTTTGCCAGTGAAACGGTGCAAGTGCATTTTCCCGAGGGTACGCAAAGTGCCGGTGCCCTGATTGCGGCCATTCAAAAAGCCGGCTATGGCGCACGCGCGCTGACGGATGAAACTGACGGCGATGCCGCCAAAGTTCGCCATGCGGCCGCTTACCGGCATGAGCTGAAAATTTTCCTCTTGTCCTTGCTGCTGACTTTGCCCTTCTTGCTGGAAATGCTGGCCATGCTTGCTGGCGGGCATCATGGCTGGTTGCCGCGGTCTTTGCAGCTGGTCTTGGCAACGCCGGTGCAGTTTTATGTGGGCTGGCGCTTTTACAAGGGGGCGTATAGTGCATTGCGCGGTGGCGGCGCCAATATGGATGTGCTGGTGGCACTGGGCACCAGCATGGCATGGGGGTTTTCGGCTTGGGTCACGCTGGCAGGCCTGCACCATCTGCATGTGTATTTCGAGGCCAGTGCGGCCGTGATTACGCTGGTACTGCTGGGTAAATTGATGGAGGCGCGGGCCAAGGGCAAGACCAGCGGCGCGATCGAGGCGCTGATCCGTCTGGCCCCCAAGCAGGCCAGAGTCGAGCGCGATGGCGGTTTTGCCGATGTCGCTGTAAGCGAGCTGGTAGCCGGCGATATCGTGGTGGTGCGTAATGGTGAAAACGTGCCGGTAGACGGGGTCATCTTGTCCGGGCAAGCCAGTTTTGACGAAAGCCTGCTTACCGGAGAGAGCCTGCCGCTGGCCAAGGCTGAGGGCGCGCAGGTGTTTGCGGGCAGCAAGAGCCAGGACGGTATGGTCAAAATACGTGCCACCGGCGTAGGGGGGCGCACCCAGCTGGCGCAGATCGTCAAGCTGGTGCGCGAGGCACAAGGCTCGAAAGCGCCGATACAGCGCCTGGCCGATGTGATTTCCGGCGTATTTGTGCCGGTCGTGGTGGCGATTGCCGTCGTGACCTTTGCCGCCACCGGCTGGTTGACGGGCAGCTGGACGCAGGCGCTGGTGCATGCGGTGGCGGTGTTGGTTATCGCATGCCCGTGCGCGCTGGGTCTGGCTACTCCAACGGCGGTGATGGTGGGGATAGGCAACGGGGCGCGGCGCGGCATTCTGTTTCGCAATGCAGCGGCGCTGGAAACCGCCGGCCGGCTGAGTCTGGTGGTGCTGGATAAAACCGGCACGCTGACCGAAGGGCGGCCTGAACTGGTTGGCGTAATCGCGGGCTCGCGTAGCGAAAACGAAGTCGTAGCACTGGCTGCCGCTGTCGAGGCTGGCTCCGAACACCCGCTGGCGCGCGCACTATTGGCGGCGGCGCAAGCGCGCAGTCTGAGTTTGCCTGCCAGTCACGGTTTTTTAGCTTTGCCCAGCCAAGGGGTGCTGGCCGAGGTTGAAGGGGTAGGGCAAGTCAAGGTCGGGGAGCCCGCCTGGATAGGCGTGACCCTGCCCGAAGAAGCGCAAGCCTGGACGCGACAAGGCTGCACGGTGGTGGCGGTGGCTATCGCGGGCGAACTGGCGGGGCTGATGGCGATTGCCGACAAGCTTAAGCCGTCTTCGCGCGCGGCGGTGGCCGGCTTGCAGGCGCTGGGTATACGTGTGGTGATGCTCACCGGGGACAATCAGGATACGGCTGCCGCCATTGCCAGGGAGGCCGGTATCCGCGAATTCAAGGGCGAGGTCAAGCCCAAGCACAAGGCCGCCGAAATCGAGGCGTATAAAAAGACCGGTCTCAAGGTCGGGATGGTGGGCGATGGGGTGAATGATGCGCCGGCGCTGGCCGCCGCCGATGCAAGCTTCGCCATGGGCGCCGGTTCGGATGTGGCAATAGAAGCGGCCGATGTGACGCTGATGCATGGCGATCTGCTGCACTTGCTGGACGCTATCCGTCTGTCGCGTGCCACGCTGGCCAAGATCCGCCAGAACCTGTTTTTTGCTTTTATCTACAACACGCTGGGCATTCCGCTGGCGGCATTCGGCCTGTTGAATCCGGTCATTGCCGGTGCGGCCATGGCACTGAGTTCGGTGTCTGTCGTCAGCAACTCCCTGCTGCTCAGGCGCTGGAAATAAGGTTTGATTCCAGCGGCACAAACCAGACGGGCTTCATGGTTGCATGAAGCCCGTTTTGTATGGCTATTTTTTAATCCAGCTTGCCGCTGATCAGGCGCTGGAACAATTCCAGCCGGTGCGGGGCGATATCGCCGCGTGCGGCGGCGGCCTTGATTGCGCAGTCAGGCTCGTTGCGGTGTGAGCAATTGTGAAAACGGCACTGACCGATAAGCGGCCGCATTTCGGGGAAGTAGTAAATGAAATCGGTCGCGGCAATATGGGCCAGGCCAAAAGCCTGCAAGCCGGGGGAGTCGATCAGCTGGCTGTTTTCATCCAGATGGTAGAGCGCAGCATGGGTGGTGGTGTGACGGCCGGTATCCAGTGCGGTGGAAATGTCGCCCACGCGCGCATTGACATGTGGCAGCAGGGCATTGGTCAGCGTCGACTTGCCCATGCCGGACTGGCCGACCAGTACCGAGGTATGCCCCGCAAGAAACGGGCGAATGGCATCGGCGTTTTCCAGCGCCGACAGTACCACCACCTGGTAGCCCAGTTGCTGATACAGCTCAAGCTTCTTCAGCCATGCTGCCGTTTCCGGCAAATCGCTTTTATTGACGATAATCACCGGGTCGATATCGGCGGCTTCGGCGGCAATCAGGCAGCGCCCAAGCAGTTCCTCGCTGGGCGAGGGCACGGCGGCTGATACAAACAGGATGCGCGTCACATTGGCGGCGATGACCTTGGTTTTCCAGTCGTCCTGACGGTAAAGCAGGCTGCGCCGTTCCTGCGTGCCCTCGATGACCGCCTGCTCTTTATTCTGTATGGTGATGTCGACCCAGTCGCCACAGGCATAGTCGACCCGTTTGGCGCGGGTCGTGGCATCGTATTCGGTGTCGCCACACTCGACGATAAAACGGCGGCCGTAACTGCGGATAATCTGCCCGGTCGCCTTCATGCGTGTGCGCCTGCGAGCGCACTGCATTTGGCGGCGCAGATGACATCATTCAGTGTGATGCCGTTTGCGTCATGGGTGGAGAAGCGCACGACAACACGGTTGAAATGCACGGATAAATCCGGATGGTGGTTTTCCTTATGGGCAATAAAGGCCAGCGCATTTACAAAGGCCATGGTGCGGTAGTAGTCGGCAAAGTGCCAACTGCGCACCAGCGCGCCATCCAGCAACTGCCAGTCGGGCAAATCCTGCAGATGGATCAGTAAATCGTTGGCATCCAGCGCGGTATAGCTCTCGCTGCAAGAGAGATCGGTCAGTTTCATGCGGGTAATCCTTTGAGATGGGCGATACGCAGCGCCGCTGGCGGGTGCGAGTCGTAAAAAGCCGAATAAAGCGGGTCTGGCGTCAGTGTGGACGCATTATCGCGGTAGAGTTTGACCAGTGCCGAGATCAGGTCGCTGGCCGCCGTTTCGCCGGCGGCAAACGCATCCGCCTCATATTCATGTTTGCGCGACAGCAGGCTGGACAAGGGCGTCAGCGGAAAGGTGAAGAGTGGCATGACCATGAAAAACAGCACAAGGGCGATGGCATAGCTCTGGCTGGATAGGCCCAGGCCCTGATAAAACCAGAGATTAGTCAAGCATTGGCCCAGTACAAACAAAAAGACCAGCGCCAGCGCAAAGGTCGTCGCCATGCGTTTGGCGACATGTTTTTTCTTGAAGTGCCCCAGTTCGTGCGCCAGTACCGCTTCGACTTCGGCATGGCTTAGCGTGCCCAACAGGGTGTCGAAAAATACGATGCGCTTGGCAGCACCAAAACCGGTGAAATAGGCATTGCCATGACTGGAGCGGCGTGAGCCATCCATCACGAAAATGCCCTGGCTTTTAAAACCGGTGCGGGTGAGTAGTTTGTCGATGCGCGCAGCCAATACCTTGTCGTCAAGTGGCTGAAAGCGGTTGAAAAGCGGGGCAATCAAGGTCGGGTAAACCAGCAGCAAAAGCAGGCTGAAGCCGGCCCAAGCCAGCCATACCCATAGCCACCACAGCGTACCGGCGCCTTGCATCAGCCACAGCACCAGCGCTAATAGCGGCAAGCCCAGCAGCACCGACAGCAAGGTACTGCGCAGCAGGTCGGTGATAAAGAGGCGTGGCGTGACCTTGTTAAAGCCGTAACGCGCCTCGATGCCGAAGGTCGAAATCAGGGTAAAGGGCAGGCCGGCAAGCGAGCTTGCCAGTGTGGTCAGTGCGACAAACACAAGACCGCGGCCTAGCTCGTCCAGACCGGAAATGGCACTTGCCTGCCATAAATACTGCAAACCACCCCCCAGCGTCAGTACCAGCAGGAGCAGGGCATCAAACAGGCTGGAGGCCATGGCTAGGCGCATTTTGGCGATGGTGTAGTCGGCCGCATGCTGGTGGGTCGATAGCGGGATGCTGGCGGCGAACTCGGCCGGAACCGCATTGCGGTGCGTGCGTACATGGGCTATCTGGCGCTGTGCCAGAAACAGGCGCAAACACAGGCTTAAAGCCAGCGCAAAAAGAAACAGGATGTTAAAAAGGGGTGCGGTCATGGCGTGTGCCGTTTGCCGAACGGGCGGCAATCACGGAGAATAGGCAGTCTTTATAGAAAGCTGGCAAGTATGGCACAAGATCCGAACAAGCTCATCTGGCTCGACATGGAAATGACCGGGCTGGAGCCTGACTCCGACCGCATTATCGAAGTGGCGATGGTTGTGACCGATAGCCAGCTGAATGTGCTGGACCAGTCCGAAGTCTACGTGGTGCATCAGAGTGATGCGGTCATGAACGGCATGGATGAATGGAATACCAAGACCCATGGCCGCACCGGCCTGACCGAGCGCGTGCGCGCATCCTCCTTGAGCGAGGCTGAAGTCGAGGCAGCACTCTTGGCATTTATGCAACAGCATGTGGCAGAGCGCGTCACGCCGATGTGCGGCAATTCCATCGGCCAGGACCGTCGCTTTATGGCGCGCTGGATGCCCAAGCTGGAAGCCTATTTCCACTACCGCAATCTGGATGTCTCCACGCTGAAAGAACTGTGCAAGCGCTGGAAGCCTGATGTTTACAAGGGCGTAGTGAAAAAGGGCAAACATGAGGCGCTGGCCGACATCATGGAATCTATTGAAGAACTGCGTTATTACCGCGAAAATTTCATTCGCGAATAGGCTTTTTGCATATCATAATCAAAGGGTGATGCGTCGCCCTTTTTTCATTTTTGGCTGAACCTGACCCATGGCTGCTATCTGTTTCAACGACATCAATGCCTCGCAAGTGTGGGCCAAACTGCACCAGCACCAGCGCGCCACGCGCTATGTGGCCATGCGCGAACTGTTCGAGGCCGATCCGCAGCGTTTCGAACGCTTTTCGCTCAAGCTGGACGGCTTGCTGCTCGACTATTCGAAAAACCGCATTAGCGAGCGCACGCTGGAATTGCTGCTGGAGCTGGCCGATGTGGCCGATCTGTCCGGCTGGATGGCGCGCATGCGTGCCGGCGAGCGCATCAATGTCAGCGAAAACCGGGCGGTCCTGCATACCGCCTTGCGCCTGCCCAAGGATGTGGTACTTGAGGTGGAAGGCCGCAATATTGTGGCCGATGTACATGAAGAGCTTGCGCGTATCCGCGATTTTTCCCGGCGCGTGCGTTCAGGCTTGTGGCGCGGTCACGACGGGCGTGCGGTGACCGATGTGGTCAATCTTGGCATAGGCGGCTCGGATCTGGGGCCGTTATTGGCCACGGAAGCGCTGGCGCCCTATGCCCAGGGCGGGCCGAGGCTGCATTATGTCTCCAATGTCGACCCGGCCCATCTTGCGCGCACGCTGGCCAGGCTGGACCCAGGCACGACCTTGTTTATCATCGCTTCCAAATCGTTTACCACGCCGGAAACCTTGCTGAATGCGCAGGCGGCGCGGCGCTGGTTTGTCGAGCGCGTATCCGAAGCGGCCATAGACAAGCATTTTGTCGCGGTATCGACCAATGAAGCGGCCGTTGCCGGTTTCGGTATCGATACGGCCAACCGTTTCGGCTTCTGGGACTGGGTAGGCGGGCGTTATTCTGTATGGTCCACCGTGGGGCTGTCGGTCATGCTGGCGGTAGGGCCCGAATGTTTTGACGAATTGCTCGCCGGTGCCCACGCTATGGACGAGCATTTCTTCAATGCACCGTTTCAGGCCAATATGCCGGTGCTGCTGGCGCTGATCGGCATCTGGTACAACACCTTTTATGGTGCGCATACGCACGCCATCATGCCCTACGATCATGGCCTGCGCCGTCTGCCGGCCCATATTCAGCAACTGGATATGGAGTCCAACGGCAAGCGTGTCGGCCGCTATGGCGAGCGCCTCGATTTCGATACCGGCCCGGTGATCTGGGGCGAGGAGGGTGTCAACAGCCAGCATGCCTTCTTCCAGTTGCTGCATCAGGGCACCCGGCTGGTGCCGTGCGATTTTATCGTGCCGATGCAAGGGCATTACGATGCAAGCCAGCATCAGGTGCTGGTGGCTAATGCCTTTGCCCAGACCGAGGCGTTGATGCGCGGCAAGACCGGCACCGAGGCCATGGCCGAACTGGCCGGCATGGATGGCGAAGTGCTGGACATGCTGGCACCACAAAAGACATTCCCCGGTAATCAGCCCAGCAATACGCTGGCGCTGGAAAAGGTGACGCCACACAACCTGGGCATGCTGCTTGCTTTGTATGAACACAAGGTCTTTGTGCAGGGGGCGATCTGGGGATTGAATTCCTTCGATCAGTGGGGGGTCGAGTATGGCAAGGCGCTGGCGTGTACCATTTTGCCCGAGCTTAATCCTGGCAAAGGCGTGGGCGTGCATGACAGCTCGACTACGGGCTTGATCCATCACTATCGGCAAGTGCATGAACACTGAAGCGTTGTGTCGCCGCATAGGCGAGTGCTTATTGGCCAAGGGTCAGACGCTTGCAACGGCCGAGTCCTGTACTGGCGGCCTGATCGCCGCTGCGCTTACCGATATCGCTGGCAGCTCCGCCTGGTTTGGCTGGGGCATGGTCAGCTATGCTAATGCGGCAAAGGTCGGACTGTTAGGTGTTAAGCCGCAGACGCTGGATGACTATGGTGCAGTCAGCGAGGAGACCGTGCGCGAGATGGCGGCAGGCGCCTGTCGGGTGGCGGGGGCAGACTGGGCCATCGCGGTGTCCGGTATTGCCGGCCCCGGCGGCGGTTCGCCCGGCAAGCCGGTCGGTACCGTATGGCTGGCACTTGCCGGGCCTGAGGGGATCGAGGCCTTTGTGTGCCACTTTGCTGGCGACCGCGCTGCAGTGCGCCGGCAGACCGTAGAGGCAGCCTTAACTGTGCTTGATGCCCGGCTAAGTGCCGGGAAGGCTGTTTATTGACAGGTATCTTTCATAAGACATCTTGCAGTTGATGTGGGTATTTATTCCTTGTAGCCAATCGACAATGACGAAGGCATTGGTGTAGAGTCGTTTTGTCTTTAGAGAAGGCAGAGCCACGTCATGGAAGTAATGGCAAGATTAACCATATTCTGAGGGATGTAAATGCGCTGGAAACGCTCATGGCTGCCAGGTCCGCTTGCCCGAAGGACGGCGCTGATCCTGACCTCATCGTGTATGGTGCTTGCCCTTCTGATCGGGCTGCTGGGTCGTGGCCTGCTTATCCCTTCGTTTGACGCAGCAGAACGCCGTCTGGCTGAGGATGCCGCCACCCATACGCGTGATGTCTTTCTGGAAAGTGCCTATGGTTTGAGCCGTTCTGCCGCGGACTGGGCCAACTGGGATGAAGCCGACCGTTTTATCCGGACCGGAAACGCCAAGATTCTGCGCGGAATGTTCTCGCCCAAGCGCTTTGGCGATATCGGCATCGATTTCATGGCATTTTTCAATGCCGAAGGCTTAATGCTGCTCTCTGTTGAAAACGCTTCCAAGACTATGGTGTATAACCCGCCCTGGCTTGTGAAGGGCTTGGTTGCCGACAGCGAGTTTGGCCGTCATCTGTTCCAGCTGGTTACGACCTCCAATAGTGCAGTGCTGTCCGGTGTGGTGCGTTTGCCTATCGGGGCGTATTACATCATCTTGACGCCAGTGAGGCCGACGGCTGCGAAGGGGGCACCATCCGGTTATATGGCGTGGGGTGTGCGCGCGGATAAGATACTTTTACGTAACAAGGCGACTTTTTTCTCCAGTGATACGCGGATTCTGTCTGTGACTTCGCGCGACTTGCCCGATGAGGTGACTGCGTGGGTAGCACAAAAAATGCCCGGTGGGGATGTTTTGGTGTTGCCGGGCGATCATCGTATCGAGAGCTGGATTGCAGTACGCAATCTGGACAATAAGCCGGCTTTATTGCTGGGGCGCAGTGCTAAGCGCGAGGTGTCGGCGCTGGGTGTCTCCAACATCAATATCATGGCCTTGGTCTCGATTGCCGGTATTTTACTGATCGGGCTGCTTGCCTTGTATCTCTTGCAATTCAGGGTGGGTCGGCGTTTGCATCATCTGCTGATGGCTATCCGGCGCATCCGGGGGGAGGGGCAGGTCGAGCGGCTGATGCTGGATGGTCGCGACGAGGTGACTGATCTTGCAGGAGCCATCAATGAGCTGATTGACGACAAAAACCGGATGCTGCATGAACGCGATGAGAGCGAGCAGCGTTTTGCCTCTGTTTTTGCCAGCTCCATTGACGGTATGCTGCTGCTGCGCGATGGCCAGGCCTGCGAAATAAATGCCAGTGCGGCGCTGTTGTTTCATGAACCTTCGCCTCAACAATTGCTTGGCCGTGCCTTGGCCGAGATGCTGGATCCAACCGATATGCGTGCTGTGCAGTTACTGGCGATGCTGGATGGCGGGGTGAATGCCGGCGATACCAAACGCTGCGAATGCCGTTTCCGCCGGGCTGATGGTTCGGTGTTTGATTGTGATGCCACCGCTACGGTGCTGCTGCAAAATGGGTGCAAATTATTGCATTTGCATTTGGATGACATCACCGAGCGCAAGACAATTTTGCACCAGATCCGTCATATGGCTTTTCATGACACGCTGACCGGACTGGTGAACCGCAATCTGTTTCATGATCGTCTGGAACAGGCATTGCGTCAGCAGCAACGTGATGGTTTGCAGTTTGCCGTGCTGTTTATCGATCTTGATGGCTTTAAAGCCGTGAATGACCGCTTTGGTCATGCGGCGGGCGACGCATTGCTACAGGCCTTGGCTTTGCGCATGAGCGCATGTGTGCGTAGCCACGACACGCTGGCGCGTTTGTCCGGTGACGAGTTTGCCTTGCTACTGACCGGTAGCGCACAGCCCATGGCCGTGCTGCATCTGGCCAGGCGTTTGCTGGCTGAACTACGCCACCCCGTCGTACTGGGCGCAGATCTGGCTCAGGTGGGGGCCAGCATAGGCGTATTGCTGGGGCATCGTGGCTATACGGATGCCGAACGCGTGCTGCATGATGCCGATATTGCGATGTATCAGGCCAAACGCGGTGGCAGAAACCGTATTGTCCTGTACCGGCCAGACCCTTCCAAGGTCACTGCAGTGCCTGACTGCGTCAAAGATTGCGCTTATGTGCAGCAAGCGCAAGCCTGACTGACAGCTTATATTGCGCTTCGCGCATGCATGAGCCGCCCTCGCGTTTCATTTCAATCGCGGCATTGGCGACGCAATCATCTGATCTGGCTCATGGTTGAAAGCTTCCGCTTTCTTTACTCTATCGGCTCATCTCCTCCTGCCGAGTCTGCCGATGCTATCCGATATCGAAATTGCCCAGTCTGCTACGCTTATCCCCATTGATGTGTTAGCCGGTACGCTGGGTTTTTCTCCGAGCGAATACGAACCCTATGGCCGTGATAAGGCCAAGGTCACCCGTGCTCCTGGCAGGGCGCCTGCGGGCAAGCTGGTACTGGTTACGGCTACCAGCGGTACGCCGTCTGGCAGTGGCAAGACCACGGTATCGATTGCGCTGGCACAAGGTCTGAAGCGCCTGGGCGAGTCGGCCGCTTTGGCCTTGCGCGAGCCTTCGCTTGGCCCCTGCTTTGGCATGAAGGGTGGGGCGGCTGGCGGTGGTTATGCGCAGCTATTGCCTATGGAAGCGATCAATCTGCATTTCACCGGCGATTTTCACGCCATCACCAGCGCCAATAATCTGATCGCCGCCATGCTGGACAATGTGCGCCACCATGCGCTGGCTGATCTTGAAACCGTTTACTGGCGCCGGGTGCTGGATGTCAATGACCGCTCGCTGCGCCATATGGTGACCGGCCTTGGCGGGCCGGCGCACGGCATTCCGGCCGATACCGGTTTCGATATTACCGCGGCCTCGGAAATCATGGCGGTGCTGTGTCTGGCCGAAGACGAAGCTGATTTGCGCCGGCGACTGGATGGTTTGTTGCTGGGGCTGCGTAGTGACGGCACCCCATTTTATGCGCGCGAACTGGGCATCACGGGTGCCCTGATGGCCTTGCTGCTGGACGCATTCAAACCGAATCTGGTGCAGTCACTGGAAGGTAATGCAGCTTTTGTTCATGGTGGACCGTTTGCCAATATTGCCCATGGTTGCAACTCGGTGCGCGCGACCCGTGCCGCCCTGTCCTGTGCCGATTGGGCGATTACCGAAGCCGGTTTTGGTGCCGATCTTGGCGCGGAAAAATTCTTCAATATCAAATGCCGGCAAAGCGGGCTGGCACCTGCCGTGACCGTGCTGGTGACCTCGCTCAAGGCGCTGAAGTGGCATGGCAAAGTAGAGCTGGCGGCCTGTTCGCAAGCCCATCTGGCCGCGCTCACTGTCGGTCTGCCCAATTTGCACCGCCACCTGACCAATCTGGCAAGCTTTGGCCAGCGCGTGGTGGTCGCGCTCAACCGTTTTGCCGGCGATAGCGAAGATGAAATTGCCGTGGTCGCGCAAGCGAGTCGCGAAGCCGGTGCTGCTGGCTTTGCCGTCTGTGACGGTTTTGCCAGAGGCGGCGAAGGCGCGCTGGATCTGGCGCGCGCCGTGATGGCAGCTGGGCAGGAGTCGGCGCCGGCGGTACGCTTTAGCTATCCGGCGGATGCGACATTAAGCGAAAAACTGGATACGCTAAGCCGCCAGCTTTATGGCGGCGCGGGCGTCGCCCTGTCACCGGAGGCGGAGGATGATCTGGCGCGCTTGCAGGCATGGGGCCTGGATCGCTTGCCGGTGTGTGTGGCCAAAACGCCATACTCGTTTAGCCATGATCCTGCGCTGCGTGGTGCGCCGGATGGCTTCGTTTTGCCGGTTGCCAGATTGCTACCCAATACGGGTGCCGGTTTTGTCGTGGCGTTAGTGGGCAAGGTGCTGCGCATGCCCGGTCTGCCGCGTTCGCCGCAGGCTTACCACATCGATGTGGAGGATGGGCGCATCTGCGGTCTGGGCTGAGCATGCAACAATGCGTTGTGTTGTATTTCAGCTACGCGCTTCGCTCTTATATCCGGGTTTTAATGCAACAAAACATGGCATTTCGCGTTTTCGTCTACCCATACTGGAATCGTGAGTTGGGCGTAATGGGCGTTGCGCACAGCTTGTGTTGCCATCATCCGGATTAGGAGCGGTTCATGAAAAAATCTTTGCGCGTTTTGTTGTCACTTGCCGGCCTGGCTGCACTGCCTCTGGCGCATGCTGCTAATGTCGATGAGCCCGGCTATTTTGGGGCCAAGGTGGGTTGGTCTGATTTTTACAATCAAAACTATGCTCCCGGATTGATGGAGGGGCATAACAGTAATAGTGACGAGGTCGGCGGTGGTGTATATGGCGGTTACCAGATCAACGACTGGTTTGCGTTGGAAGGGGGCTATGACTACCTAGGCAAGCAAAGGGTTGATAAATTTTCCGGGCAAGAGGAAGGCAAGGCCAAATTCCAGATTTTGCAATTGTCGGGTAAATTCAGCGTACCCTTGGCCGATAGTCTGGATCTTTATTCCCGCATAGGTGTTGCTGCTTATCGTGCGGATGGCTTAGGCGAAAGCCATAGCGGTGCTTCACCCTTGGGGGCGGTAGGTCTTGATTATGCGTTCGATAAGAACTGGTCGAGCCGCTTCGAGTATCAATACAACTATCGGTTAGGTAAAACTGGAGACAACAGACTCCGTACTGACAATGGCTTGTTGTCATTAGGCTTGACTTACCACTTCGGCGGTGCGCCTGCCCCTGTGCCGGTTGCCGTGGTGACACCACCACCGGCACCTGCACCGGTGCAATTGATGGAGTTCGCCCTGAAGGGTGACACCCTGTTTGCCTTCAATAAGGCGAACCTCAATGATGCCGGCGTGGCTGAACTGTCGACCATTGCCCAGCAGATCAAGCAGGCACGCCCACAAGAAGCCGCCATTAATATTGCCGGTTACACCGACCGCATCGGTTCGGATGCCTACAATATGAAGCTCTCCAAGGAGCGTGCGGCGACGGTTGCGGATTTCCTTGTTCAACAGGGCATTCCAGCCGGCATCATCACCGCCGAAGGCTTTGGCAAGGCTGATCCTGTGACCGGCAACCAGTGCGACAATGTGAAACCGCGCGCCGAACTGATCAAGTGCTTGCAGCCTGACCGCCGTGTCATCATTCGCGTGAAGGGAATGGCGGTACAGCAGTAAATCCGTCATCAAAGCTTGAAAGCCCGACATCTTGTGGTGTCGGGCTTTTGTTTTTTATTCAGTATCCTGACAACGGCGCCTCGCTTTACTCAGACGCGGAAGTGCTCGACCTGTGCCTGCATCGCTTCGCTTAGTGCCGTCATTTGCTGCGCGGCAGAGGCTGCATTGTCAGCGACACGCTGATTCTGCTCGGCGATCACACCGATATTCTCGACATGGGCATTGATGTGGCTATTGGCACTGACATGTTCTTCGATCGCACGCGCAATCTCGGCGGTCTCGCGCTCCAGGTCCATCGTCCGTTTATGGATGGCTTGCATGGCGCTGCCTGCATCCTGAGCCAGTTTGACGCCGGACTCGACTTTGTTGCTGACGACCTGCATGCGCTCGACCGACTGTGCGGTGCCGTGACCGATTTCGCCTATTCGTTCCGAAATATCGGCAGCGGCCCGTGCGCTGCGCTCGGCCAGCTTTCTGACTTCGTCTGCCACCACCGCGAAACCACGCCCCTGCTCGCCGGCCCGCGCGGCCTCGATGGCGGCATTCAGTGCCAGCAGATTGGTCTGGTCGGCGACATCCTTGATCACCTGCACGATGCTGCCAATTTCGCTTCCCTTGCGGCCAAGTTCGCTTACCGAGCCGGCGGCGGCTTCAACGGCTGTAGCAATACCCTCGATCTCGCGCACGGTGGCGGTGATAATGCCTGCGCCGCGCTCGGCTACTTCGCGGGTATCCCGGCTTTGTGCATCGACCCGGCTGGCGGAGTGTGCCACCCCATCCATGCTGGCCGACACTTGCTGCATTCCGGCTTCCATGCCGCTGGCAGCCTCTGCTTGATGGCTGGAGCTTTTGGAAACCTCGCTGGCGGCATGGTCCATTTCTCCTGCCGAGATCGCGACCTCGCGGCTTTGTTCGCGCACACTGGCCAGCGTGCCTTGCAGCGACTGGCGCATGGTTTCAAGCTGGCCGAGTATGCTTTCACGGCCGGTGTAGCTCACTGCTTGCGAAAAATCGCCGGCGGCAAAGGTGGTAATGCTGCGATGGGCGCTGTCGACCGAGCCGCCAAGCTGGGTGCGCAAGGTGCGGTTAGCCAGCCACAGCGCGGTAAATATGGCGACCATCAGGCATGCCAGTAAAATTGAAATGCCGGTTTTGATCTGCTCTGCCTGGGAAACGGCCTGTGCCGAACGGGTTTTCAGCAAGCCAAAAAAGGCATCGACCGGTTTCATGATCTGGGCGATTTGGGCGTGATAGCGCGGGCCGTGTACCAATTCGCGTGCACGCGCCTGATCTTCCGGTGTGCCGCTTGCCAGTTTCATTGCCTCTTCTTCCAGCTTGATCAGCGCATCGGACGCCTGCTTTGCCTCATCCAGCTTGGCCAGCTCTTCCGGGGTGAAGCCGGCCTGCTTCATCAATTCAAGCAGGGCGACCTTTTCGCCGTCCGGGCGCGGCTTGCTGCCGCCAGCCTCAATGAAAGGCCAGTAAATGCGTTCGGCCTCCTGCGGGCGTGCGACTTTGCCGTCAAGCATGTCGGCAATAGTCTGGTATTCGCTCTGAAAGCGTGGATCACCGGTCACGACAAAGGTACGTGCGGTGCGGGTCAAATCATCCGAAGACTGGCGAAACTCGTCCGCGAGCAGGTAGGAGTGATATTGCGCCTGATAGGCCTGTTCAAGGTTGTTGCTGGCTTTCATCAAGCCTATGAAACAGGCCAGCAGTAGTGCAGATAGCGCACCAATCAGGATCAGTACACGCGCAAAGGGGTTGCTATGCATCATCATCATGAAATCTCCTAGAGTGAATTTTGCATTGCGTCAATTATGTCATAGATATTTTATTGCATTGTTATCAGTAAGGTTATTTGCCGATATTTTTATAAAAAGCGTCTGCCATCAATATAAAAAGCCCGGTCATGTGCCGGGCCTTGCTGGGCGGTTTAAAAATCGTGTCCGGTTTTAGCGATCTTTACCGGGCACTCATGGTTTGGACGTCGCCAATCAAGAAGCGACCAACGCGGCAGCCATTTGTTGCCGCGCCTTATCGAGTTGGGTTGTCTTCCTGCCCGCCAACCATGCCGCGCTGCCTTAGTTCAAGCAGAATTTCACGCGCCGGAGGGCCCGAGACGGTGGCTTTGGCCTAATTGCGCGTGGGGAAATGGGTTTTGTGGGCTTGAGCTTTTTGTGCAGCAAAGCCCCTAATCCAATCAGACGATTCCGTACTGGCGTCAAGGTGGAAGTATCTGCATCAGCCTACAGGGCTTAGACAAGCCAGGAGAGATGCCATGACCCAAGCCACCGCTGAACAACTGATTGCCCGTGCCCGCGCGCTGATACCGGCGCTGAAAGAGCGTGCCGAGCGCGCCGAGCGCGAACAGACCATTCCGGCCGAAACCATTGCCGACATGCAGGAGGCGGGCCTCTTTCGCATCTTGCAGCCCAAGCGTTATGGCGGTTACGAGATGCATCCGGCGGTGTTTGCCGAGGTGCAGTTCGCGCTGGCCGAGGGCTGCATGTCGACCGCGTGGATGTATGGGGTGGTCGGTGTGCATCCGTGGCAGCTGGGGCTGTTCCCTGATCAGGCACAGCAGGAGGTGTGGGGCGGGGACAGCAGCACGCTGATCGCGTCGACCTATATGCCGGTGGCCAAGGTCACCGAAGTGGACGGCGGCTACCGCATCAGCGGGCGCTGGAGCTTCTCCACCGGTTGCGAGCGTTGCGACTGGGTCTTCCTCGGCGGCAACCTCAAGCCCACAGAAGGCAAGGGCGGCGACACCTACCGCACCTTCCTGTTACCCAAGTCCGACTACCGCATCGAGCGCAACTGGGATGTGATCGGCCTCAGGGCCACCGGCAGCCACGATATCGTGGTCGAAGATGCTTTCGTGCCGGTGCACCGCACCCACGCGACCAACCAGCATGTGGAAGCGGCGCACCCGGGGCGCGAACTCAATACCTCGCCTCTGTATCGCATCCCGTTTGCCCAGATGTTTATCCCTGCAGTCTCCAATTCCTGCATTGGCGCACTCAAGGGCGCGACCGAAGCCTTCCGTGACTTCGCCACGCCGCTGGTCGGCAAGAATATGGGCAACCGCGCCATCGAAGACCCCAATGCGCAACTGGCGTACGCGCAGGCGATTACCGCTTACGAAGAAATGCGCACGCTGCGCCTTGAACACTACCGGCGCGCGTATGCGGCGGCAGAAACCGGCGAGCCGGTTGATCCCAACACGCGTATGGCCTGGCGCTATCAGCTCACCCGCGTTGCCTACCAGAGCGGCGAGCTGGTCAACCAGTTGCTGCGCTGCTGCGGTGGCGCCGGCACCTACCGCAAGAATCAGCTGACCCGCATCTTCCTCGACCTGATGACCGGGCGCGCGCATATCGCCAACAACACCGATATGTTCGGCCGCGGCCTGGCGGCCACCTTGCTCAAGAACGAACAGACGCTGGACCCGTTCCTGTAAGCCTGACTCAAGTGCTCGCGGCATTCGCTGCGGGCGGCGGATGCCTAGCAAAGGAATGGACCGATGAAACAGGAATTTGATGTGGTGGTGGTGGGCTCCGGCGCCGGCGCGATGCTCGCTGCGATCAAGGCGCACGACGAGGGCCTGAGTGTCGTGGTGCTGGAAAAAAGCGAACAGTACGGCGGCACTTCGGCCATTTCGGGTGGCGGCATCTGGATTCCGCTGAACGAGCAGATAAAAGATACGCGCGAGACGGCGCTCACGTATATGCGCGCGGCGGCGCAGGGGCAGGTCGACGACAAACGTTTGGTCGCTTATGTCGATACCGCCGCCGAAATGGTGCGCTATATGACGAGCGCCACTCGCGTGCGTTACGCCGCCTGTCATCGCTACCCTGACTACTATCCGGATCTGCCTGGCGCACGCGAAGGCGGGCGCACTATGGATCCTGAGCTGTTTGATGGCGCGCTGCTGGGGGATGAGCTTGCGCGCTTGCGCTCTCCGTCGCCGGCCACGCTATTGATGGGCAAGGTCAGCATGACTGCGCGCGACGCGCACAAGATGCTGGCCAAGGAAAAAGGCTGGAAGCTGATATTCGCCAAGCTGATGCTGCGCTTTATGCTCGACTGGCGCTGGCGCAAGAAAACCGGCCGCCGCACCGACCGCCGTCTGGCTCTGGGCAACGCGCTGGTGGCCGGCCTCAGGCACGGGTTGATGACGCGCCATATCCCGCTTTACCTGAATACGCCGCTACGTGCACTAAGCGGTAGCAGCGAGCGCGTCAGCGGCGTGCTGGCCGAACACGATGGCAAAGCGATTGAATTCGTGGCGCGCCGCGCCGTGGTGCTTGCTGCCGGCGGCTTCGAGCGCAATCAGGCGCTGCGCGACCAGTACCTGCCGCAGCCCAACAGCGCCCAGTGGGGCGTGACGCCGCCTAACAACACCGGCGACACACTCGTGGCGGCGCAGGCGCTGGGTGCGCAGACCGACCTGATGGGCTGGGCATGGTGGGTGCCGACGGTGGCCGTGCCCAAGGAAGACAGCCAGCGCGGCCTGTTTGCCGAGCGCTCCTTGCCCGGCTGCATCGCCGTTGACGGCGAGGGGCGGCGCTTTGTCGATGAAGCCAAGCCCTATCTCGAATTCGTCACCGCCATGCATGCGCGCCACCGAGAAAACGGGTGCTGCGTGCCGGCGTGGCTGATTTTCGATGCCGATTTCCGTTACAAATACCCGATGGGCCCCTTGATGCCGGGCCAGGTCGCACCGGACAGCCGCTTGCGTAAAAGCTGGCTCAATACCGTGTACTGGAAGGCGGACACGCTACAGAGCCTGGCGGCGCAGATCGGCATCGATGCCGCCGGCCTAGCCGCGACCGTCGTGCGGGTCAACGAGGACGCCGCCAGCGGCGTGGACCGCGACTACGGCAAGGGCAGTAATGTGTTCGACCGCTATTACGGCGATGTGAATGTGAAACCCAATCCTTGCCTCGCGCCCGTGAGCTGTGGGCCGTTCTATGCGATGAAGCTCGATGCCGGTGATATCGGCACCAAGGGCGGCCTGCTGACCAATGAGGACGCGCAGGTGCTGCACCAGAGTGGCGCGCCGATTGCCGGGCTGTACGCGATCGGCAATACCTCGGCCTCGGTGATGGGGCCATCCTACCCCGGTGCCGGCTCGACGCTGGGCCCGGCGCTGACCTTCGGCTATCGTGCCGCACAGCATATTGCGCGCGCGCCGTTGCCATCCGCCACCCCCTCTCAGGAGTATGCAATATGTTAAGCGCGCGCTGGACAGTCAAACCGCAAGTCAGCAGCAGCGAGGTGTTGCCGCCGCTACGGGTGGGCGACGCGACCGAAATTGCATGGGCGCAACAGACCGATGTGCTGGTGGTGGGCTTTGGTGCGGCCGGCGCGGCTGCCGCCTTGCAGGCGCGCGAATCCGGGCGCGAGGTGCTGGTGGTCGACCGCTTCGAGGGCGGCGGTGCCAGCCAGCTCTCGGGTGGAGTGGTGTACGCCGGTGGCGGTACCCGCCAGCAGCGCGAGGCAGGCATTAGCGATTCGCCCGAGGCGATGTTCGAATACCTCAAGCAGGAAACGGCAGGCGTGGTAT
Organism: Aquitalea sp. S1-19; assembly: GCF_024343515.1. Classification (NCBI taxonomy): domain Bacteria; kingdom Pseudomonadati; phylum Pseudomonadota; class Betaproteobacteria; order Neisseriales; family Chromobacteriaceae; genus Aquitalea; species Aquitalea sp. S1-19. The sequence continues at coordinate 27,380 of NZ_RJTZ01000002.1, forward strand.
CCGATGCCACGCTATTGCGCTTCTGCCGCGACAGCGTCGCCAATCTCGAATGGCTGGAAAAACATGGCGCGCGTTTTGCCAGCACCACGCCCAAACAGAAAACCTCCTATCCGCCGGACGGGGTGTTCCTCTATTACTCGGGCAACGAGACGGTGCCGGCGATGGCCGGCCAGCACCCGCCTGCCATGCGTGGCCATCGCACCGTGTCGGCAGGTCAGTCCGGCGCCACCTTGTATGGCGCGCTGAAAAAGGCGACCCGCGCCAGCGGCGCGATGGTGCAAATGCAAAGCGTGGTGCGGCGTCTGGTGGTGGATGCGAGCGGGCGCGTGATCGGCGCCGAGGTGTGGCAGATTCCGCCAGGCTCACAGGCGGCGGAGCGTCACAAGGCGGCACACCGCGAAGCCAACGCCTGCTATCCGTTCAACCCAAACCGCGCCGAAAGCCTCAGGCGCGAGACGCTGGAGATCGAGCTTGCGCACGCCAGGCCGACACTGGTGCGTGCCCTCCATGGCGTGGTGCTCGCCAGCGGCGGCTTCATGTTCAACCGCGAGATGCTGCAAGCCCATGCGCCGCGTTACCTCTCCAACTGGCGCAACGGCAGCACCGGCTGTGATGGGTCGGGCATCCGTCTGGGGCTGTCGGCGGGCGGGCGCGGCGCGCATATGAACAGGGTGTCGGCGTGGCGCTTTATTTCGCCGCCCTATGCCTGGCCCAAGGGCATTGCGGTCAATGCCCGAGGCGAGCGCTTTTGCAACGAAGAGGTGTATGGCTCGACGCTGGGCAACGAGATTATCGAACACCAGAATGGCCGTGCCTGGCTGATTCTGGATGCGCGCCTGCGCTGGCAGGCGATACGCGAGTGTTTCGGCAAGGAGTTGTGGGGCTTCCAGAAATGGCCGGCGCTGGCCGGCATGCTGCTGGGCGTGACCCGCGCCTTCACCCCCGAGCGTCTGGCCCGCAAGCTGGGCATGGAGCCGGCTGCGCTGCGTGCCGCCATCACCGCCAATAACCGCGCCGCACGCGGCGAGTGTGACGATGTGGTCGGCAAATCGCCGGCCATGCGGCGCGAACTCGCGCGCGGCCCCTGGTATGCACTGGATCTGTCGCCTGCATTCAAGTTTTTCCCCTTGTCGTCCATTACCCTGGGAGGCCTCGTTGTCAGCGAGGAGACGGGCGAGGTACTTTTGGGGAATGGTCAGGCCATACGTGGGCTGTATGCTGTCGGTCGCTGCGCGACCGGCATTCCGTCCAATATGTATATCTCGGGCCTGTCGCTGGCCGATTGCGTGTTCTCGGGCCGTCGTGCCGCCCGCCACGCCGCGCTTGAAATTTCCGACAAAGTCGCAAGCAAGGAGTTGACGCCATGAATGCAACAAGCAAGGCTGGCCGTCTGGCCGGCAAGGTCGCCCTGATTACCGGTGCCGCCAGCGGCGTCGGGCGCGAAGACGCACTGTTGTTTGCCGCCGAAGGCGCACGGGTCGTGATCAGCGATGTGAATGCCGACGCCGGTCTTGGGCTGGCCCGCGAGATCGGCGATGCCGCCATCTTTATCCGCCACGACATTGCCGATGCCAGCAGCTGGGATGCGGTGATGGCCAGGACGTTGTCGCATTTCGGCCAGCTTGACGTGCTGGTCAATAATGCCGCCATCTGCCCGATGGCCAGCATCGAAGACTGCACGCTGGAGGCGTGGCAGCAGGTGATGCGGATCAATGGCGACGGCTATTTTCTCGGCTGCAAGGCTGGTGTTGCCGCGATGAAGGAGCGGGGCGGCAGCATCATCAATATGTCGTCGGTCACGGCGCTGGGCGGCATGGAGTCCTTTGCCGCCTATGGCGCCAGCAAAGGCGCGGTGACGGCGCTGACGCGCTCGGTCGCCGTACATTGCCGCAAGCAGCGCTACCGCATCCGCTGCAACTCGGTTCATCCGGACGGTATCCTGACACCGCTCACCGCGGGCATGTACCCGAAGGGCATGGACATCAGCAAGCTCACGATAGATTACGACCCGATGGCACGGATGTGCCTGCCACGCGATGTTGCCAATATGGTGCTGTTCCTGGCTTCGGATGAGTCGCGCGCGGTCAACGGCAGCGAAATGCGCGTTGATAGCGGCCAGCTGGTGATGAGCTTGTAAGCACGGCCGATAACAATAAAGGACGCACCATGTCGCATTACCACACCCTGAGCGTCGAGCGCGTGATTGACGAGACGCACGACAGCAAGTCCATCGTGTTCAAGCTGCCGCCGGCACTTGGCGAAACTTTTCGCTATGCCAGCGGCCAGTTCCTGACCCTGCGCATTCCGCACCCCGATGGTGCCTTGCCGCGCTGCTATTCGCTGTCCAGCTGCCCGGGCATAGACGATGCGCTCAAGGTGACTGTCAAGCGCGTGCGTGACGGGCGGGCTTCCAACTGGCTGTGCGATGAGGTCAAGGCCGGCGATACGCTGCAGGTGATGGCGCCGGCCGGGGTGTTTACCTGCAAGCACCCGGGGCAGGATCTGTTGCTGTTTGCCGGCGGCAGCGGCATCACGCCGGTGTTTTCCATTGCCAAAAGCGCGCTCGTGCATGGCAAGGGGCGGGTGCTGCTGGTGTACGCCAACCGCGACGAGCGTTCGGTGATTTTTCATGATGAACTGCGCCGGCTCTCCGGCGACTATCCAGCACGCTTAAGCGTGATCCACTGGCTCGATAGCGTACAGGGCGTGCCATCGGCCGAACAGCTGGCTGCGCTGGCGCGCCACCTGCCCGAGGCCGAAGCCTTTATCTGCGGCCCGGCGCCGTTTATGGACGCCGCCGAGGCCGCACTGGCGGGGCTGGGTTTGGCCAGAGGCCGCGTACATGTAGAGCGCTTTGTGTCGCTGCCGGGAGAAAACGAGGCGGCGGCGGTGATCGAGGCGGGGAGCGGCCCGGCCGAAGTGAGCCTGAGCGTGACGCTGGATGGTGAAACCTACCGCATGGCGACCCACGGCGGCGAAACCCTGCTCGATGCCATGGACAAGGCCGGCATGCGTGCGCCGCATTCGTGCCGCGTCGGCGGCTGCGCCTCGTGCATGTGCCGCGTGACCGAGGGCGAGGTGAAGTTGCTGGCCAATAGCGCACTAGACGAGGCCGATCTGGCCGACGGCTGGACGCTGGCCTGCCAGGCGGTGCCCATGAGTACATCGGTGGTGGTGGCTTTTCCTGATTGACGGTCTGATTGTCCCAGACAAAGACGCCGGCCTAGTGCCGGCGTTTTGTTTGGCTATTACCCCGTTTTGTGTCCGCTGCGCGGACGTATTTTTTACTTGCCGCTTCCGCTGACCGAGCGCGGCAAGCGCAGCGGCGCGAGGGAATACATGCGGCCAGGGGCCGGATGCGCCCGGCCCCTGGCATCCCCGGCGCGAGCCCACGGGGTTGGGCTGCTGGCGCATGGGTGTCATTCATCGCCGACAGCAAACACACAACGTGTGTGGGATACAGCCAATTAAAATCCAATTTGCATGTTAAAATCCATTGCGTAGCATATGGTGATTTCTGGCGGTCTGCTATCAGACGCACTTAATTCCAAGTATTTGAAAAATAGATATAAATAGTGGAATGTGGCTGCTTGCTCTTACACGCTAGCTAGATGTGCACCTGTACAGATGTACATTTCACATTAGGCATTTTCTGGAGACCAACTTATGCACTTTGCAGACATCAGAAACGAAGTAGTCGCAATTCTTGGAGCTTCTCAAGGGCGCTTCCTGACTGCGTACCAAATCTGCCAACGACTTGAAGTGAGATCTGAACTAACGTGGCAAGCCCTCGTTACAGAATATCCTTCTGCTAATGCGGCAACTCCAATGGGTGAAGGAACCGGCCGCCAATACTCACCAGCATCGTTTGTGGCCAATGCACTCCGGCATTTTGTCGAAACCAGTGCAGTTCCAAATCTCAGGCAAGAGCTTTTAGAATGCGAAGGGGTTTCCTTCAACGGAATAGATCCTGGATTCACCGGTAATTTCGTTGGTATCTGGGCCATCAAGGCCTAATCTGGCGCTCAACCCCGTTCCTTCGCTCTCTGGTCGCTGCGCGATAAGGCCGCGCTGCGCTGGTTAAATCTACGTTAGGCGACTTACCTAATGCAATCCGCCCCACCATCTCCATGCCTGATCAACCGCCTCGTCATCACCTGCTCAACCGTTAGAGGTTCACTGCGCAGTTCGCAGGGGCGGTTAGCCGCTAAGCAGCGGCGCAACCCACCACGTTGCTAAGTGCCCATGGTGGGCATCACCAAACAAAACGCCGGCTTAATGCCGGCGTTTTGCTGACTGGCTGCCAAGCTCACAGCTTGACGCGGAAAGGCCCGGCGATGGAGTTGAACATCAGGTCGCCATTGGCGTGGAACTGGAAGATGGAATAGGCACCGTTGCCGTAGTTGTCGTGGCCGAACAGGGTGCGGTGGACGGTCTTGCCGCTGTTCCAGTCCAGCCCGGTCACTTCCCAGCCGTCCTTGGCCGTATAGCCGTTGACGAAGACGATGCCGGACGGGGTGCTGACGGCCGGCACCATGCTGGTCGATACCAGATCCGGACGGCTCCAGACGCGCTGCCAGCGGTCATTTCCCGTATCCCATTGCAGGCGCTCCGCCCCTTTGGGGGTCGGGGTTACCGGGCCGATGGCGACCACATCGATGATTTTGTCCTTGATCGGGACTTCGGCGATATTGTTGACGACAAAAGCGCCGTAGCCATTGACGCTGACCGACTGTTCGCTTTGCAGGAAAGCCGGCGGCTGCTTGTAGCCGGCCGTAATCTTGATCTGGTCGGCAATGCGCCGGCTTTTGGTGCCGGGCTTTTGCTGGAAGCCGGCCGGGATCTGGTCGCGCCAGAATGCCACCAGATTCATGTTGTTGCTGCCGTCGGTGATCACCACCAGCTTGTCCGGGTCCTGGCCAAAGCCCATCAGCGTCGGGGTCGAGCCGGTGCCGGTGCCCCATTTGATGGTGGGCGGAACGTCGCCGGTGTCGTAGCGGCTGCGCCAGCCGCCATCTTCTTCCTTGTCCGACAACTCCTTGCCGTTGAACACGATCTTGCGCAGGTAATGGTCGGTTGCGATATAGACGGCGTTGTTTTCATCCAGCGCGAAAGAGTTGGAGTTGATCTCGCCATCGCCGTATTCGAAAACCTGCGGCTTTTCCTTGAACTCGCGGTCCAGCGTGCCCATCAGGCTTTCCGAGGCGAATACCAGACGCCCGTTCCAGTCGATGCCCAGCCCGACCAGCGTGGTGCCCTTGCGTACATGTTCCTTGATATTGATGCTGCGCTTGAGCTCGATGCCTTCTTCGGGCTTGTCCGGGTTTTTCAGCCCCAGCGCCATGATGGTGTAGCCGGCGCTGACATACACGGTGTTGTCCTTGTCGGCCACGCTGTAGATGCCGTTACGCATCCAGGCCGCCGGCACGGCGCCGTAAGCCTTGCGTGTGGCGGCATCAACTTCGGCGACGCTCTTGTAGTTGCCGGTCAGCAAGGTGCGGTGCTGCTCCGGCTTGACCGGCTCCAGCCCCGGGTAGCTAAAGTAGGCGAGTCGTTTCCAGCCGCCATTGCGTGCATCGACGTAGCTGACGCGGTCGGTACTGATCGCCCACATAAAGCCCGGCACCGCCGCCTGCAGGTTGAAGTTGTTGAATACGCCGGCCTCGACCTGAGGCATGGTGGCGAGATTGACCTTGAAAGTGCCGCGCTTGACCTGATACGGAATCGCGTCGCTCTGGCTTGGGTCCATATGGGTGACGCCATAGACCGGGGCCGACAAATAGGGGTTGGCCGGAGGGCGCGGATTTGGTGCCGCCATTGCCGGCAGTGCCAGGCTGACGGCCAGTGCCAGCAGGGTACGGGGTGTGTTCATGATGCGTCCTTTGTCGGTGTGCGTAGCGTATCGCCGTCCAGTGCAAACTCCGGCACCTGGACGGTGCATTTTTGCCATGATTGGGTGTCGGTCGAACTGGCCAGCCAGTAGATGACGGCAGCAGGCAGCTCGGGGGCGTTGGCGCCCAGGCGCCGTGCCAGCTCGCCGTTGTCACCTATGGTGGCTTTCAGGGTTTCGGTGGCAACCACGCCGGGGTTGACGGTGTAGGCGCGGATGCCGGCGTCGCCAAGCTCGGTCGCGATCACGCCGGCCATGCGCGACATCGCTGCCTTGCCAGCACCATAGGCCACACCCCAGCCGCCCTCGGCTGCGGGTAGCGGCGGATCGGCTTCGCCGGCGCCAGAGCTGACATTGATGATGGCGCCGCTGCCTTGCTCCAGCATCACCTTGAGCGTGCGCCGTGTCAGCTGGTGTGGCGCGATCACATAGGCTTGCAGCACGCGCTCCCACTCCTGGCTGTCCAGCTCCATGAACGGGGCATTCAGTTGCCTGCTCTGGTAGACGGCGTTGTTGACCAGCGCGTCGATGCGGCCAAAGCGTGCCAGTACCGCGTCCAGCGCCGCATCAACCGAAGCGGCGTCCAGCAGATCCATGGGAATGGCCAGCGCCTCGCTGTCCCAGTGCTGCAGTTCGGCAAGCGTGCCGGTCAGGCTGCCGGGCAGGGTCTTGCCGTCGCGGGTTGGCACCTGATAGTCATGCTGCTGGCCTTCGGTCTGGGTGCGGGCGGTGATGGCGACATGCCAGCCTTCATGTGCGAACTTGAGCGCGGTGGCCTTGCCGATGCCGCGGCTGGCGCCGGTAATCAGCACCACGGGCTTGGCCGTATTCATGCGCCCACCCATTTTTTGATGGTGGCCATAAATTTGTCGTTGTAGGGCGGCAATACGCCCATGGCTTTTCTCGGGTCATACCAGCCGGCACGGTAGACGCTGCGCAAATGCGAAAACTGCTGGAAGCCCTCGCGGCCGTGGTAACTGCCCATGCCCGAAGCGCCGACCCCGCCGAAGGGCGCGTCCTGCAGCGCGGCGTGCATCATCACCTCGTTGATGGCGACGCCGCCCGACAACGTATGGTCGAGAATGTAGCGCTCCTCGGTGGCATCCTTGCCGAAGTAATACAGCGCCAGCGGGTGGGCACCGGCATTGATCGAGGCCACCACCGATTCGACATCGCGGTAGCTGCGCACGATCAGTGCCGGTCCGAATATTTCTTCCTGTGAAATGCGCAAGCTGCCTGCCGGATTGACCACGATGGCCATCGGCAGGCGGCGGCTGCCGTCGCCGGGCAACTCGCCTGCGGTTTCGATACGGGTGCCGGCGGCGCGCGCCTCGTCGACATAGCCTTTGACGCGCTGGTAGTGACGCTCGTTGACCACCGCGGTCACATCGGGGTTGTGGCTGATTTTTGGAAACTGGGCGATAAATTCGGCCTTGAGTGCGGCTACCAGGCTATCGAGCCGGCTTTCATGCACATACAGGGTGTCCGGCGACACACAGATCTGGCCCGAGTTATTGCCCTTGCCCAGCGCGATATGGCGCGCTGCGCGTTCAAGATCGGCACTCTTGCCGATAATCACCGGCGATTTGCCGCCCAGCTCGAGCGTCACCGGTGTGAGGTTGGCGCTGGCGTTCTGCATCACTTTCTTGCCGATGGCGGTCGAGCCGGTGAACACCAGGTGATCAAGCGGCAGGCGGGTGATGGCGTCAGCCACTTCCGGGCCGCCTTCGACCACGGTGATTTCTTCGGGCTTGAAAAATTCGGCGATGCCCACGGCCAGCGCATGCGCGGTGGCCGGCACGATTTCCGACGGTTTGAGGATGGCGCGGTTGCCGGCAGCCAGCACATAGGCCAGCGGGCTGATCAGGGTGAAGACAGGCGCGTTCCAGGTGCCGATGATGCCGACCACGCCTTTGGGCTGGTAGCGTAGCTCGGTTTTCTGGCCGAATAGCGAAAACGGAATCAGGCCGGCGCGGCGCTCGGTTTTCATCCACTTGCCGGCCATTTTGTGGCAGTGCTTGACCGAGGCGAGCGGCGCCAGCACGTCGTTCATCATGGAAAAACCGGGATGGCGACCACCGACATCGGCGTCCTGTGCCAGTGCCAGTGCTTCGGCGTGCTTTTTCAGCATCGCTTCCAGCCGCGCGAGTCTGTCCTGGCGCACGGCGGCCGATACATGGCCTTCGGCGATAAAGGCCTGGCGCTGGCGATCCAGCACTTCGGCGGCGGCAAGGCTGGCCAACTGGCCGACATGTGCATTCATCTGTCTCTTCCTCTTATTGTGCTGCGCTCACGCTAAGGCGCGGCGGCACTTCGCTCATCGTCTGATCGGACGAGTCGTGTTCAGGCCCAGCGTAAGGTCTGGTGACGAGTCTTTCAAATGTCATTACTAGGTGTATGGCGGGGCGTTGCATTGTTGCCATACAGCAATCGCCCCTAGTCTTCGCGGACGATGACCCTTTGTGTGCGCCGGCTGACCATGGCGCCATACCGGACAGGGTGTCCGTCTTCAGGAGAAGAGCGATGCGGTTTGCAGGCAAGGTAGCGCTGGTCACCGGCGCAGGGCAGGGCATGGGACGCGCCATTGCGCGGCAACTGGCAAGCGAAGGCGCGGCCGTGGTCGCGGTCGACATCAATCTGGCTGCCATCGAAGAAACGGTAGCCGGTCTGGAAAACAGCATCGCGCGTAGCGTCAATATCGCCGACAGCGCGGCGGTCGCGGCCCTGTTTGCCGAGGTGGACAGCCGCTATGGCCGCTTCGATGTGCTTATCAATAATGCCGGCATCGGCAGCAGCAAGAACGATGGTTTTGACAAGCTGATGACCCGTCTTGCCTTGCGTGGCGAGCAGCAGGCCCGTGGCGAGACCGTCACCGTCTACCCCGATCTGATTGTCGATATGGAAGACGAAGGCTGGCAGGGGGTGATGAACGTCAACCTCAATGGCAGCTTCTACTGCACGCGTGAAGCGGTGCGCCTGATGGTCAAACACGGCATCAAGGGCAGCATCGTCAATATTTCGTCAACGGCGGCCCTATCCGGCGAAGGCGGCTTGCACTATGTGGCATCCAAGGCCGCGCTGCACGGCATGACCCGCGCGCTGGCCCGCGAACTGGGGCCGCGCGGCATCCGCGTCAATAATGTGGTGCCGGGCCCGACCAATACCCCGATGATGCAGACCGTGGGCGAGGCGTGGATCAACAGCATGATTGCCGCCATTCCGCTGGGACGCATGGCCGAGCCGGAAGACATTGCCCGCACCGTCGCCTTTGTCGCCTCCGACGACGCAGCCATGGTCACCGGTGCCGACATCGTCGCCAACGGCGGCAGCTACTTCAAGTAAGGGGGCGATCATGGGCAACAGACTGCAAAACAAGGTGGCCTTTATCAGCGGCGGCGGCTCCGGTATCGGTGCGGCGACCGCGCTGCGCTTTGCCGAAGAGGGCGCCGAGGTGTTTATCTGCGGCCGGCGCGAAGAACCGCTGGCGGCGGTGGTCGAGGCGATACGCGCGCATGGCGGCAAGGCCGGCTATGTGGTGGCCGATGTCAGCGACGAGGCGGCTTTCAGCGGCGCGATCCGCGAGGCGGCGCGGCGCGGCGGCCGGCTCGACATCCTGGTCAACAATGCGATGGCCTACTCGTGGGGCAGTATCGCCGACACAGATACTGAGGCATGGCGCAGCAATTTTTCCACTACCGTTGACGGCACATTCTGGGGTACGCGTACCGCGCTGCAGATTTTTGCCGAGCAAGGCAGTGGCGGCGCCATCGTCAATCTCGCATCCATCTGCGGCCTGTTCGGCACCGCGTGGATGGCCGGCTATTCGGCCGCCAAGGCCGCGGTGATCAACTTTACCCGCGCCACCGCCAGCGAAGGAGCGGCCGCGGGGATACGCGCCAATGTGGTGATTCCGGGCGTGGTGGAAACGCCGGCCACCGCCGGCATGCTGTCCGATGACAAGACCCGTGCCGGCACCGAGCGCCTGATCCCGATGCGCCGCGTCGGCACGCCCGAAGAGCTGGCCAATGCCATCCTGGTCCTCGCCTCGGACGAAGCCAGCTACATTACCGGCGCCTGCCTGTCGGTCGACGGTGGCCGCGCGGCCGATCTGATCACCGCGCTGGAGTAAGCCATGCCCAGAGAAACATTGGATGAACGCATCGACCGGCTGGAGTCCATCGAGGACATCCGCCAGCTGGCCGGCAAATACTCGCTGTCGCTGGACATGCGCGATCTGGACGCGCATGTGAATTTGTTTGCGCCCGATATCCGTGTAGGCCGCGACAAGGTGGGGCGCGCGCACCTGAAAGCCTGGGTGGACGATACCCTGCGCCACCAGTTCACCGGCACCTCGCACCATCTGGGCCAGCACATCATCGAGTTTTCCGACCCAGACCACGCCATCGGCGTGGTGTACTCGAAGAACGAGCACGAGTGCGGGCGCGAATGGGTGCTGATGCAGATGCTGTACTGGGACGACTACGAGCGTATAGACGGGCGCTGGTTTTTCCGCCGCCGCCTGCCGTGCTACTGGTACGCCAGCGACCTTAACCAGCAGCCGGTCGGCGACATGAAAATGCGCTGGCCAGGGCGCGAGCCCTATCACGGCACCTTTCACGAGATTTTTCCGTCGTGGCAGGCGTTCTGGGCGCAGCGCCCGGACAAGGACAGCCTGCCCGAGGTGGCGGCACCCGCGCCGCTTGAAGGCTTTCTCAAGGCGATGCGCCGTGATGCGCAGCCACCGAAGATACGGGTGCGCTAAGTCGCGGCAGGTGCGGGGCGGCTGATCTGGCCGGGTACGGTGAGTAGGGTGGGTTAGCAGCTGACCGAGCGCGGCAAGCGTAGCGGCGCGAGGAAATGGCTGCGTAACCCACCGGCGTCCCCCGCTTCTGTGCCTTTCAGATTGTGCCTCCTGCGCCCACCCCCGCCATTTCACACACAGGACCCACCATGCCCACGCTATTTGACCCGCTCACCTTGGGTGAGCTCAAGCTGAAAAATCGCGTCGTGATGGCGCCGATGACGCGCAACCGCGCCGACGCACACGGTGTGCCGACCCCCGAGATGGTCGACTATTACGCGCAGCGCGCCAGTGCCGGCCTGATCGTGGCCGAAGGGACGTGGCCTTCGCCCGAGGGGCAGGCTTACTGTCGCCAGCCCGGCATCGCCACGGCGGAGCAGGTGCGCGCCTGGCGCGGCATCACCGATGCGGTGCACGAGGCTGGCGGCACGATCGTGCTGCAGATCATGCACGGCGGGCGCATCGGCAGCCGCCAGATCAAGGGAGAGGATGTGCGCACCGTCGCGCCGTCGGCCATTGCCGCGCGCGGCGAAATCTATACCGACGCGGCCGGCATGCAGCCCTTCGACACCCCCGAGGCGCTGACGACGGTCGAAGTGCGCGCGGTGGTGGCCGAGCACGCACGTGCCGCGCGTCTGGCACGCGAGGCCGGTTTTGATGGTGTCGAGCTGCATTGCACCAGCGGCTATCTGCCGATGAGCTTTATGTGTTCAGGCACCAACACCCGCACCGACGAATACGGCGGCACAGCCGAAAACCGTGTGCGCTTTGCAGCCGAATGTCTGGGGGCGATGGCCGATGCCATCGGTGCCGGTCGTGTCGGCCTGCGCGTCAATCCCGGCAACAGCTACAACGACACCTCCGATGTCGACCCGGCCGCGACCCATGCCGCGCTGCTGCGCGCCGCCTCGCCGCTGAATCTCGCCTATTTGCACGTGATGCGTGCGCCCAGCACCGACATCGACGCATTTGCACTGGCGCGCGACAACTTCAGGGGCGGCGGCATCATCCTCAATGACGGTTTTTCCGGTTCGGATGCCGATCTGGCGATTGATGCCGGCATCGGCGACGCGGTGTCGTTCGCGCGCCACTATGTCGCCAACCCCGATCTGGCGCGCCGGTTGCGCGAGGGCCTGCCGCTGGCGCGCTTCGACCGCAATACCCTCTATACCGCCGGCAGCAAGGGTTATAACGACTACCCGGTCTTGCCCTGACACTGGCCCCGCTCAGAAGGACTGCGCGGCTTGAGTTGCAAGCTATTCAGGCTCGCGGCTCAAGCCGTGCATGCATTCCGCTATGGTGCACGACAGTTGCGGTGAGTCGTTTGTATCGGTAGGCGCTTGGTGCCATGGGTATGAGGGATGTCGATTTTTAGCGGTTTAATCTCTCCACAGCGGGTCGAGCGCCATCCTCTCGAGCAAGAAATCGAGAAAGGTGCGCAGTAGCGGCGACATCTGTTTGCGCGTGCTGTATACCCCGTAGATATCGATTTTCTTCGGCTGCCACTTTATCAGCAGCGGGATCAGCTCACCCCGGTCGATATAGGGCTGTACCGAATAACGGGGCTGCATGCTGATGCCGGTCCCTTTGAGGGTCGCCTCCAGCAGCAGGTTGGAGATGTTTGCGCTTAAATTGCCGCAGACCGGTACCGATTCGGGGCCATCAGGGCCTGTGAATTCCCATATGCTCTTGCCGAAATAGGCATAGGACAGGCAATTATGCACTGCCAGATCCTGCACCTTCATGGGGGTTGGGTGCTTTTCCAGATAAGCCGGGCTGGCACATACGACCGAGTGACAAGTGCCAAGGCGGCGGGCCACCAGATTTGGATCCGGTTTATTGGTAATACGGAGCGCCAGATCAATCCGCTCTTCGACCAGATTGACGACTTTATCTTGCAGCAGGATATCGATAGATGTGCCGGGGTATCGAGCCAAATAGTCATTAACGACCCCTGCCAGCAGCGTTTGGGAAAGCGAGTAACTGCTGGTAATTCTCAGTAGCCCCTTGGGTTCTTCTGCATCGCGCTCGGCGATTTGCTTCATTTCGTCTTGCAGTGCCAGCATGGCCCGTGCATTCCTTAGCGCCTCTTCTCCCGGCCCCGTCAGACTGAGTCGCCGGGTCGTGCGGTGCAATAAGCGCACCCCCATCCAGTCCTCCAGTTCAGCCAGATAGCGCGACACCATGGCGCGAGACATGTCCAGTTTGTCGCTAGCACGGCTCAGGCTGCCTTGCTCGACAACGTTGACGAAGACCTGCAAGGCTGTCAGCCGATCCATCTTCAATCCTTATATGTCCGATTATTGCAACAGTCTAATGTCTTTTTTGCAGTATTTAAATAAGTGGATATTTCATATGATCAATTTCCACTTTTGAATAACGACAAAAAACATGATGAATACCTCCCTGATCCGTAAGCTGACCCTGGCGAGCACGCTGCTGAGCGGCGTGGCCATGGCTGGCCCGCTGAACGTGACTGTTTTCAACCCTGGTGAGAAGGCCATCTTCCCCGTCTCGTCATCACTGGTGAGCGGCGACAAAGAAGCCATCCTGATTGATGCCCAGTTTGATGTAAAAAATGGCGCGGCATTGGTCGACCTGATCAAGAAAAGCGGCAAAAAACTGACCACCGTTTATATAAGTGGCGGTGATCCCGACTTCTACTTTGGTCTGGAGCCCATCAAGGCGGCATTCCCCGATATCAAGGTGCTGGCTGATCAGCATGTGGTTGATCACATCAACAAGACCAAGGATGCCAAGCTGCGTTACTGGGGGCCTATCCTGGGCGACGGGGCGCCAAAGAGCCTGACCGTCCCCGAAGTCATGACTGCCAGCCGTATGCTGCTTGAGGGCAAGCCGATCGAGGTCAAGGAAATGAATACTCCCAACGCCTATCTGTGGGTGCCATCCATCAAGACAGTGCTGGGCGGGGTACCGGTTTACTCCGGCGTCCATGTCTGGATGGCGGACAACCAGACTGCACAGGCGCGCGCGAGCTGGATCAAGGCACTGGACAAACTGCAGGCACTGAAGCCCGAACGCGTGGTGCCGGGCCATGTCCTCGGCGCAGAGCCAAAAGGCACCGCCGCGGTGACTTTTACCCGTGGCTATGTACAGCGTTTCGAACAGGAACTGGCCAAGGCTAAGCACTCCGGAGAATTGATCAACGCGATGAAGCAGGCTTATCCATCCTTGCCCGTCGATGACGGACTGAGCATTGGCGCGAAGGTCAATACGGGCGAGATGAAGTGGTAATTCCCGTTTTTCCGAGTTTTCCGGGCCGGCTGGCCCGGTTCTTGATTGACTTGCGAGCACCTTGCCATGAATAGATCCAACCCGACTTTTCACTACATTTATGACCCGCTCTGTGGCTGGTGCTATGGCGCGGCCCCCTTGCTGCAGGCACTTTCAGCAATGCCGGATATAGCCATAGCGCTGCATGCCGGTGGGCTTTGGCTGGGAGATAGGCGCCGGCCGACAGGGCAGGCCTTGCGTGACTATGTGCGCCCCCATGATCAACGAATTGAGGCGCTCACCGGCCAGCATTTTGGTGATCGTTACTTCAATGAGCTGCTGCTGCGCGAAGGCGGCTTGCTGGATTCGGAGCCTGCTATCCGGGCCGTAGAGTCAGTACTTGCCTTGGGCGGGGATGGTCTGAAAATGCTGCACCGTATCCAGCGATCTCATTATCAAGATGGGCTATGGGCTGGCGAGTTACCCTATCTGGCATCTTTGGCGGCGGAGCAGGGGCTTGATCATGCCGCATTCGAGCATGCATACCATCAGGTCAATCTCGGCAATCATCTTGCTGAAAGTCAGGACTGGCTGCGGCGCATGCGGGGACAGGGATACCCGACATTGGGGGTGGAGATTGATACGCAGATCACGGTGATTCCTGTCATGGATTTTCTGGGGCAGCCCGAACTTTTTTATCAGCATATTGCGACTCTCCTGAGAGCATGAGCAGGGGGCTGAAACTATCTGCTGCATGCTCAGCGGCAGCGGGCTGCTTGCAAAACGGCAGCAGTTGAACAGTTCAGCGGCCGCGGGCTTCCCTGGGCATGCCCAAGCCCCGCTCGGCGATCAGGTTGCGCTGAATCTGGTTGCTGCCACCATAAATGGTGTCGGCGCGGCTGAACAGAAACAGCGACTGCAGGCGCGTCAGCGCATAGGGCTCTCCGTCATTCGGGCACAGCTCGGCAGCTTCGCCCAGCACATCCATCGCCAGCTTGCCTAAGTTACGATGCCAGCTGGCCCAGTGCAGCTTGTAGACCAGCGCGGCTCTTTGTTCGTCGGCACCGGCGTCTTCGCTCAGCATCCTGAGCGCATTGGCGCGCATCACGGTCAGCCCCATCCACGCTTCGGCGATGCGGCTGCGGATGTTGGCTTGCCGCGCCGCGCCGTTTTCGCGCGCGATGCGGATGATTTCATCCAGTTCGGTACGGAACAGCATCTGCTGGCCCAGGGTCGAGACGCCGCGCTCGAAACCCAATAGCGCCAGCGCGATCTTCCAGCCGTCGCCGGCATCGCCCAGCAGGTCGCTGGCGCGTGCGTCATCGAAGAATACCTCGTTGAATTCGCTGCTGCCGGTAATCTGGCGGATAGGGCGCACGCTGATGCCATCCTGCGCCATCGGTACCAGAAAGAAGCCCAGACCGTAGTGGCCATGGCTTGTCGGGTCGGTGCGTGCCAGCACGAAACACCAGTTGGCGATATGCGCAAGCGAAGTCCATACCTTCTGCCCGCTAATGCGCCAGTGTCCGTCCGCATCCTGCGTGGCGCGGGTCTTGACCGCCGCCAGATCCGAGCCGGCTCCCGGCTCGGAGAAGCCCTGGCACCAGAGCTCCTTCCCGCTAACGATGCCCGGCAGGTAGCGCGCCTTTTGTGCAGGGCTGCCGAAGGCGGCGATGGTCGGCCCGGCCAGCCCCTCGCCGATATGGCCGATGCGCCCGGGGCCGCCGGCGCGCGCGTATTCCTCGGCGAAGATCACCTGTTGCGCGATGCTGGCACCGCGCCCGCCGTGCTCGGGCGCCCAGCCTAGGCAGGTCCAGCCACCGCTGGCCAGATGACGCTCCCACGCCTTGCGCTCGTCGATAAAACTGTGTTCGTCGCCCGGCCCGCCACGGAACCTGAGCGCGGCAAAGCGCCCGCCCAGGTTGTCGGTTAGCCACAGCGCCGCTTCGCGGCGGAAGGCTTCGTCTTCGGGGCTGAAGTGGATGTTCATGCTGCGTGCTCCTCGGCGCCCAGCAGACTGTCCGCGATGCGCGCACGGTGCAGCGCCGGGCTGCCCAGCAGGGCGCTGCCGCTTTGGGCGCGTTTGAAATAAAGGTGGGCGTCGTATTCCCAGGTAAAACCGACGCCGCCCATGAGCTGTATCGCCGAGCCGGCATTGAAAAATGCCGCTTCGCTGGCGTAAGTCTTGGCCAGACTGGCCGCATCATGCAGCGAGGTCTCGCCGGTATCACTGTTTGCCGCCGCATCGGCGACACAGGCGGCGTAGTAGACGGCAGAGCGCGCCAGCTCGCACTTGAGCATCATGTCGGCGGCGCGGTGCTTGATCGCCTGAAAACTGGCGATCTCGCGCCCGAACTGGCGCCGCTCGCCGGTGTAGGCGACTGCCATCTGCAGCGCCGCTTCGGCTACGCCCAGCTCTTCGGCGGCCAGGGCAATCGCCGCGCGCGACAGGATGTTCTCCAGCGTCTCCGCCGTGCCTTGCGCTAGTCTCGCGGACTCGGGCACCCACACTGCGTTAAGCGTCAGCGCGCCTTGCGCGCGGGTCTGGTCCATGGTCGCGCACTTATGCGTGGACAGCCCGGCAGTGCCCGCCGGTATGGCGAACAGTGCAGCGCCGGCTTCACCGCTTGCCGCGACGATGATCAGGTCGGCCACATGGGCGTGCATGACCAGCGGGAAGTGGCCATCCAGCCGGTAGCCATCGCCATCTCGCTGCCAGCGGGCGCTGCCGGTGCCGTGCTGCCTGGCAAA
Source organism: Aquitalea sp. S1-19 (assembly GCF_024343515.1). Classification (NCBI taxonomy): domain Bacteria; kingdom Pseudomonadati; phylum Pseudomonadota; class Betaproteobacteria; order Neisseriales; family Chromobacteriaceae; genus Aquitalea; species Aquitalea sp. S1-19. Next base: position 44,056 of record NZ_RJTZ01000002.1, read on the forward strand.
ATGCGCGCCGGCCAGCGTGGCGATAGTGTCGCCGCCGGCAATGCCGGGCAGCCAGCGCTGCTTTTGTACGTCGGAGCCTGCCAGCAGCAAGGCGTTGACCGCGAGCGACGCGGTGGCGTGAAACGGCACGCAGGCTAGGTGGCGGCCGATTTCTTCTTCGACGATGGCCAGCTCGACCTGTCCCAGACCCAGGCCGCCGTAGGCCTCGGGTATGGCGATGGCGCAGCAGAGCATCTCTTGCGAGAGCGCCGGCCACAGTGCGTGATCGATGCCGCTGTCGCTTGCCATGGCGCGGCGCACGGCTGCGCTGTCCGATTGCGCGGCCAAGAGCGCGTGCACGCTGTCGCGTATCATTTTTTGTTCATCGCTCAGGGAAAAATGCATGTCAGCCTCCATGGGCGAGGGCTAGTGCCGGCCGTTGACGGGCACGGCGGTAGCGTGGCAACGCGAGCGCGAGGGTGCAGCAGGCGAGTGCGAGCAGGGCGGTGGAACTGGCCAGCGCGTAGCGCAGCGCCTCATTGCCGTAGCTGGGGGTAAGCAAGTCGGACAGGGTGCCGGTCACCAGAGGGCCCACACCGATGCCGAACAGCGTCATCACCGCCGCGAGCACGCTGGTTGCCTGCGCGACGCGCCCGGCAGGAAACAGGTGGCTGATCGCGCCGATGCACGGCACCGACCACCATACGCCGAAAAACGAGAAGCCCAGATAGAAAAGGATGGCTTCGGGCACCGCGAGCGAACCCAGTTGCAGCAGGATGCCGGCCGGCCACAAAAAGTAGCCCAGCGCGAACGGCAGGCTCAGTAGCGTGCCCGCCAGTGCGGTGCCGATCTGCCAGCCCGGGTCGCGCCGAGCCAGACGGTCGGTGGCCCAGCCGCAGGCGAGCGTGCCGGCGAAGGTCATCAGCCCGCCGCCAACGCCGGCGAGCAGGCCGGCTTGTTGCATGCTCAGTCCGTGCGAGCGGATCAGGAAGCTTGGGTTCCAGGTGCCGACCGCGTAGCCGCAGATCGCGGCCAGCGCTGCGCTGGCCAGCAACCACGGGTAGCCTGCTGTGCCGACGATGCCGGCAAGTGTCTCCGCCCAGCTTTCACTGGCCGCCTGCTCTGCCGATGGAGCCGGCCCCCTGGTGTGGGTGACGGTCAGCCATATCAGTGCGCCGACGAGGACGCCGGGTGCACCGATCAGGATAAAGGCCATGCGCCAGCCGTAATGGTGGGCGACCCAACCGCCGGCGGCCAGCCCGAGCAGGGCACCTAGGCTGGGCCCCATCATGAATACGGCGACCGCACGCGAGCGCTGCTGGGGCGGGTATAGGCGCGAGATCAGCGCGACCGAGGGCGCCATGCCGCCGGCCTCGGCAGCGGCAACGCAGATGCGGCAGACCAGCAGCAGCGCAAAGCTGGTGGCGAGGCCGCACAGCACGGTGAAGGCGCTGAACGCGACCGCGCAGCAGGCGATGACCGGCACCGCGCCGATACGGTCGGCCAGCCGTCCCAGCGGCAGGCCGGCGATCGAGTAGCACAGGCCGAACACCAGGCCGGAGAGCAGGCCGATCTCGGTGTCGGAGACGCCGAACTCGAGCTTGACCGGCTCGATCAGGATGGACATCAACAGCCGGTCTACATAATTGAACACATAAGCCAGTGCCACCAGTGCCAGTGCATAGTGGCTGCGCCAGCCGGGGCGGAGGGTTTCAGTCATGACCGGGGTTCCTTGTCGGGGTGAGGTTTGCAGGTTTGACGATGCCGCTAAGAGCGGCATCGTCCTGCTGGATGAGAGGTGCCGCTAATGCCGTGACAGGCTGGCCACAATGCCCGGCATGTCGCGCGCGATATGGCCGTAAAAGGCTTGCCAGCCGCGGCATAGGTAGTTGAGGCCGGCCTCGCCGGATGCGGTCTTGAGCAGGCGGTTTTTCGGGCACTCGCCCCAGCACAGCTTCAGATGCGGGCAGGTGCGGCAATCGGTGGGCAGCGTGTCACGCTTGGCAAAACCGAACGCCTGCTGGCGCGGCGACAGTGCCAGTTCTGCCTGATGGTGGCTGGCGATATGGCCCAGCCGGTATTCGGGGTAGACGAAGTGGTCACAGCTGTAGACGCTGCCGTCGTGTTCGAGCGCAAGGCCTTTGCCGCAGAACTCGGACTGGGTGCAGGTCTGAGCCGGCAGTCCCATGCTTTGCGCCACCGCCGTTTCGAACAGGTTGACATGCACGCGGCCGAAGTCGCGCGCTAGCCATTCGTCCCATACCGCGATCAGGAAGCGCCCCCAGTCGTCCGCATCCACGCTCCAGTCGGTGACGATGGACAGCGGGTGGCCGGGGCGGGCGCGTTCCGAATCAGGCGTCACCCGCGCGCTGTCCGGCCACAGTCCCGGCGCGGTGTCGCGAAAGGCTCGCGCCTCGACGCAGGGGGTGAACTGCACCCGGTAGGTGCCCAGCTCGTCGGCCAGAAAGCGGTACACCTCGCGCGGCGCGCGCGCGTTGTCGCGGTTGACGACGCACAGCGCGGCAAACGGCACCTCGTGTGCATTCAAGAGCCGTGCCGCGCGCAGCACCGCCGCGTGGGTAGGCTTGCCGCCCTTGCTTGGTCGGTGTTTGTCGTGCAACTGTGCCGGGCCGTCGACCGACAGCCCGACCAGGAAACGGTGGTGCTTGAGAAAGTGCACCCAGTTCTCGTCCAGCAGCACGCCGTTGGTCTGCAAATCGTTCTCTATCGCCTGGCCGGGTTTCTTGTACTTGGCCTGCAGCGCGACGATTTTTTCGAAATAGGGCAGGCCCAGCACGGTCGGTTCGCCGCCCTGCCAGGAAAACACCACCGTGTCGCCGCTCTGGCCTTCGATGTACTGGCGGATGTGTTCTTCCAACAGCGCGTCGCTCATCTGCGGCTTTTGGGGCTGATCCAGCAGGGTTTCCTTGTGCAGGTAAAAGCAGTAGCTGCAATCAAGATTGCACAAGGCGCCTGCCGGCTTGACCATCATATGGAAGCGGCGGCGGCCATTGGCGGGTAGCGGGTGCAGGGTGGGCATCGGCCTTACTCCACGCGCAGGCTGCCGCCAATCTGGCGCGGCGGGAACTGGGCAAGCGAGGCGCGGTGCGCGCCGATGATGTCGCGCACCTGACCGCCCCAGGCCATGCCCAGCTTCATCGCGATCTCCTGCGATTTCCAGCCGCCCTGGCGCTCGTACGGGTCCATCCTGAGGTTGAAGATCAGCGCCGCCGGCTTGTTTTCGTCAAAGAAGCCCTCGCGCGTCTTCATATGGCTTTTCCAGTTGCCGATGCGTACCGCAGAGAGTTCGCGCTCGTTGTAATAGAGATGAAAGTTGCGCGCCGATGCGGCCTTGCCCTGCCAGTGCGCGAGATTGTTGACCCCGTCGATATACACCTTGTGGCTTTGTTTGAGCTCGGCGGCAACGTCGGGTTTGCCGGCGGCAGCAGATAGCGTGGTGAAGAGGTCGGTATTGTCCTGGATGCCGTTGCTCACCGATTGCGCGGCAATCTTGGCCGGCCAGCGGATCAGCATCGGTACGCGCACGCCGCCTTCCCAGGTGGTGGCTTTTTCGCCGCGAAAAGGGCTGGTGCCGCCATCCGGCCACCACTGCGACATCGGGCCGTTGTCCGAGGTGAACACCACGATGGTGTTGTCGGCGACGCCCAGATCCTCGAGTTTCTTCAGCATGCGTCCGACCGAGCGGTCCAGTTCGATCAGCCCGCTGCCGTAGATATCCATTTCCGACGAGTAGGGCTTGGCCAGCGCCTTGTGCTCGTCACGCACATGGGTGTAGATGTGCATGCGCGTCGGGTTGTGCCAGACGAAGAACGGTGTGTCCGCCTTGACCGCGCGCTGCATGAAGTTGACCGCGCGTGCCTCGAATTCGTCGTCCACCGTCTCCATCCGCTTCGGGTTCAGTGCGCCGGTGTCGCGGCAGGCCTGTTTGCCCACCTTGCCGAAGCGGCCATCCTCGGTCGCGTCGTCCGTGCTTGTTGCCTTGCAGTCGAGTACGCCGCGCGGCTTGTAGCGCGCGTCATAGCCCGGATCCTGCGGCCAGTCGGGGCGGAACGGCTCTTCCTCGGTATTGAGGTGGTAGAGGTTGCCGTAAAATTCGTCGAAACCGTGCACGGTGGGCAGATGCTCGTTGCGGTCGCCCAGATGGTTTTTGCCGAACTGACCAGTGCGGTAGCCCTGCGTCTTCAACACCTCGGCCAGGGTCGGGTCGCGCGCATCCAGCCCCTGTTTGCCGCCCGGCAGCCCGACCGTGGTCAGCCCTGTGCGTATCGGCAGCTGGCCGGTAATAAAGGCGGCGCGCCCGGGGGTGCTCGAAGGCTCGGCGTAGTGGTCGGTAAACAGCATGCCTTCGCGCGCGAGGCGGTCGATATTCGGGGTCGGCACCATCATGCCGTGGCTGTAGGCGCCGATATTGCTGACACCGACGTCGTCGGCCATGATCACCAGGATATTGGGCTGTGCTCTCTGTGCGGCCACAGCCGGTGTGGCAGCCAGTGCACTGGCCAGCAGGCCGGCGATGGTCTTCATGTGCTGCTGCATGCTGTCCCCTTGTTTGTTGCAGGCGTGATGCGCTGGTTTTTTAATTCATTTTTTGTTGTCGCCGGGCAGAGCGGGTGTTCAGGCGGCGCTGCCTTGCGCCGCACGCCACACTTCGACCGAACCTGCGTCGGTCAGCGCGATCATCTGCTTGAGCAGGTTCTTCAGTACGCGTGCGTCCCAGTCGCCCAGCTTTTCCAAGAGGTCCGCTTCGCGCGCCTTGGCCGCCGCGATCACGAACAGCACCGCGCGCCGCCCGCTGGCGGACAGGGCGTAACGGGTGGCGCCGTCCTGCTGCGTTTCGCGCACCATTTCGCGGGCCATCAGCCGCTCCAGTGGCAACATCAGCCCGGCAAAGCCGCTGTGCTGCAGCATCTGGTCCAGCGCCGCCCGGCTTTGTGCGCCGCGCTGCAGCAAGGTCGACAGGGTGTAGAACTCGGGGTCGGACAGCGCCTGCGCTGCCAACTCGGCGCGGATGCCGTCGAGGAACTGGTAGTGCGCGCGCCCGACCAGATAACCCAGAAAATCCTCGGAAAAACTGTGCGGCTCGTCGGCCGCTTCCAGATTCAGCGCACCGGTCTTTTTGGTCGCCAGCGCATAGCGCCCGCCATGAAACACCAAGGGCGCCTTGTCGGCACTGTCAAAACCCACGACTTCGCCGACCAGGATCAGGTGGTCGCCGCCGTCGTACTGGAAGCTGGTGCGGCACTGGAAACGCGCGGCACAGCCGGTCAATAGCGGGCAACCGTTGATGCCGGCTTCGGTTTCAAGCCCGGAAAACTTGTCTTCGCCGCGGCGGGCGAAACGGTCGGACAGCGCTTCCTGTTCGGCCGACAGCACATGGACCGTCCAGTGGCCGCTGTCCGAAAACGCAGCGAGGCTCTTGGCGCTCTTGGCCAGGCTCCACAAAACCAGCGGCGGGTCCAGCGACACCGAGTTGAAGCTGTTGGCAGTGACGCCGACCGGTGTACCGTCAGCGTCGCAGCTGGTGACGATGGTGACGCCGGTGGTGAAGGCGCCCAGCGCGCGGCGGAATTCCTGCGGATTGATGTCGGGCATGGTGTTTCCTTGCTGTTTGCCTAGTGGCCGCCAAACTCTGGCCGGCGCTTGTCGATAAAAGCCTGCATGCCTTCTTTTTGATCGAGCGAGGCAAACAGGGTGTGGTTGGCCTTGCGCTCCAGCGCCAGTGCGGTTTCCAGCGGCGCGTCCAGCCCCAAAAGCACGCACTCCTTGATCTCGGTCGCGGCCAGGGGAGGCATGGCCGCGATGGTGGCGGCCATGGCCAGCGCGTAAGGGATCACTTCGCCGTCGGCGACGACATCGGACACCAGACCCATGCGCTGTGCTTCGTGCGCGCTGACCGGCTTGCCGGTCAGCAGTATTTTCATCGCATTGCTCTTGCCCACCGCACGCGTAAGGCGCTGGGTGCCGCCTATGCCGGGCATGATGCCGATGCGGATTTCTGGCTGCGAAAAGCTGGCGCTCTCGCCGGCAATCAGGATGTCGCAGTGCATGGCCAGCTCGCAGCCCCCGCCAAAGGCATAGCCGCAGATGGCGGCGATCACCGGCTTGGGGCAGTGCTGGATCGGTGCCCACAGCCGCTCGGTGTGGCGCTTGAGAATATCGACCGGCCCGCAGCCGGCCATGGATTTGATATCGCCGCCGGCGGCAAATACGGTTTCTCCTCCGGTAAGCACGATGGCGCGCACGCTGTCGTCGCAGGCCAGTTCGGCAAATGCCTGTGCCAGCCGCGTCTGTAATTCCAGGCTTAGCGCATTGGTCGCTTGCGGCCGGTTCAGTGTCAGCAGTGCCACGCCTTGGCTTGGGCGGCTGATCAGCAGGATGTCGTGTTCGCTCATCATCAAGGCTCCGTTTCTCATTAGCGCCGATTCTCCCTGCCACCCCAACCCCATTCATCGTCCGAACAGACGACGATGGCCTTGCCTTGCCGCCGTAAATTGCAAAGCGTGAACAAAGGCTCAGGAGGCTTTCATGTCTGTGGCAATCGACTACAGCGGCAAGGTGGTGCTGGTCACCGGCGGCACCCGAGGCATCGGGCGCGGCATCGCAGCGCGTTTTCTTGCTGCCGGCGCGACCGTGGTGGTGTGCGGGCGCAATGCGCCCGAAGGTTTGCCAGAACGCTGCCACTTTATGGCCTGCGATGTGCGCGACCCCGATTCGGTCGCCGCACTGATGGACAGCATCGCGACAAGCTTTGGCCGCCTCGACGTGCTGGTCAATAACGCCGGCGGCAGCCCGAATGCCGATGCAGCGACCGCATCGCCGCGTTTCTCGGAAGGCATCATCCGCCTCAACCTGATCGCTCCGCTGATTGTCGCGCAAGGAGCCAACCGCCTGATGCAGCAGCAGGACGGCGGCGCTGTGCAGCTCTTTATCGCCAGCGTCGGCGCGCACAGGCCCAGCCCCGGCACCGCCGCCTATGGCGCGGCCAAGGCCGGCGTGCTGAGTCTGGTGTCTTCGCTCGCCATCGAGTGGGCACCCAAGGTGCGGGTAATGGCGATCAGCCCGGGCCTGGTCAAGACCGAACAATCGCATCTGCACTACGGCGACGAGGCCGGCATTGCGCGCGTGGAAGCCACCATTCCGGCCGGGCGTATGGCCGAGCCTGCCGATATCGGCAATGCCTGCCTGTTTCTGGCGTCCGATCTGGCGAGCTACGCCAGCGGAACTCATCTCTTGCTGCACGGCGGCGGCGAAGCGCCGGCGTTTATGGCTGCTGCAGCGCAATAACAAGGAGGACGACAGTGAGCGAACAACACTCTGACTGGATGGCCGAAGCGCGTGCGCTGATTGGTCACGAATACGGACGCATTTATGCATGGGACGCGGTCAACCAGCCGATGATCCGCCAGTGGTGCGAGGCGCTGGGCGTGAGCAATCCGCTGTATCTGGACGGCGAGCGTGCCCGCGCGCGCTTCGGTGCCCATGTCGCACCGCCGACCATGCTGCAAGCCTGGGTACTCGCCGGCATCAAGGGCGAGTTTCCGGCAGGTTCAGCCACCGATAACCCGTATCAGGTGCTGCAGATTATCGAGCGCAACGGTTACGCCTCGGTGGTGGCGGTCAATTCCGAGCAGGAATACTTCCGCTATCTGCGTGAAGGCGACCGCCTCAGTTTCACCTCGCAGATCGAATCGGTCAGCGAAGAGAAAACCACCGGTCTGGGTACCGGCTTTTTCGTCACCCAGCTGTTGAATTTCTTCGATCAGGACGACAACAAGGTCGGCCAGATGCGCTTTCGCTTGTTCAAGTTCCGCCCGGCTTCGGCCAGAGAAAAGCCGGCACTGCCGGCGCGCCCGCAGCCTGGCGTCAGCGACGAAAATCGCTTCTTCTGGGATGGCCTCAAGGCGAAGAAGCTGCTGATCCAGCGCTGCAGCGCCTGCGGCACCTTGCGCAACCCGCCGGGGCCGGCATGCCCGTCCTGCCATTCGCTGGCCTCCGACCATGTCGAGGCTTCGGGCAAGGGCACGATCTACTCCTAGTCCGTGGTGCACCACCCGGCCTTGCCTGGCATGCTGCAACCCAATCCGGTCGGCTTGATCGAGCTGGAAGAAGGTGTGCGTCTGGTGGCGGGGCTGGTCGGTGTTGCTACCGACAATATCAGGATCGGCGCGCCGGTCGCGCTCGAGTTTCTCGACTGCGCAAACGAGCTGGTGTTGCCGGTGTTCCGTCCGCTGGGGGGCGCAGCATGAATTTCACCCTGTCCGATGAACAGTTGCAGATACGCGAGCTTGCCGCTGGCCTGTTTGCCGACTTCTCGCACGAGACGTGCGCAGCCGAACTGGCCGCGCATGGCTGGGATGGCGCGTTATGGGCGCAGCTTCAGGAAACCGGCCTGACGGCTTTGATGCTGCCGGGTGAAGTCGGCGGCGCCGAACTTGGCGTCACCGAGCTTGTGCTGGTGCTGCAAGAACAAGGCCGTTTTCTGGCTGCCGCCCCCTTGTGGCGCCATGCGCTGGCTGCAGCGGCGCTAGCGCGCTACGCGCCGGCACAGCTGGATGGCCTCGATGGCAGCGCGCCGCTGGCACTGTGCCTCGAAACCCGTCTGAAGGGGCGCGTCGAGGGGCAGCAGCTATGGCTGTCCGGTTCGGTGCCGGTGCTGGCCATCACTTCCCAGACCACGCATGCGCTATTGGCGCTGCAAATCGACGGGCGGCCGGCACTGGTGCTGGCGGAACTTGCCTTGTTTGAAAAAGAGGCTGGCACCCTGATGCAGGGTGAGCGGGCTCTGGCTCTAAGCGCAGATGGCCTGGCCGTGCCACTGGCGCAGCTATTGCCGGCGGAGGCGCACGACTGGCTCACTCCGCGCGCGGTCGCGTGCATCGCCGCCCTGCAACTGGGGGTGGCCGAAGGCGCGCAGGCCATTACCGTCACCTACCTGTCCGAGCGCGAGCAGTTCGGCCGCAAGCTGGGCAGTTTTCAGGCGGTGGCGCAGCGCATGGCCGACGGTTTTATCGCACTGGAGGCGCTGCGCTCGGTGCTGCTGCAACTTGTGTGGCGGCTGGACGCCGGCGTCGAGACAGGCTCGGCGGTGGCCGTGACCAAGTACTGGGCGTGCGAGGCGGGTAACCGTATCGCGCATAGCGCGCAGCATCTGCATGGTGGCACCGGCTCCGACACCAGCTATCCGGTGCACCGTTTCTATCTGGCCGCCCGCGTGCTCGAGATCGAGCTGGGCGGCGTGGCGGCGCAGATCGAAGCACTGGCCGCAAGAGTCAGCGACAACACATTGTGGGGAGACGCAGCATGAGCGTACAGGACATCCGTTTTGATGAAGTGAAGGTTGGCGACACGTTGCCGCCGCTGGTGATTCCGGTGACGGTGGAGCTGGTGGTAGCCGGCGCCATCGCCACCCGCGACTTCTTTCCCGGTCACCATGACCTGGCCGCAGCTCAGAAGCTGGGCTCGCAGCACATTTTCATGAACATCCTCACCACCAATGGCCTGGTCGAGCGCTATGTCGGCGCCTGGGCCGGTCCCGAGGCGCTGATAGCCAGCGTCAAGATCCGTCTGGGCGCGCCCAACTATCCGGGCGACACCATGACCATGCACGGCGAAGTCAGCGAAAAGGATGACGTAGCGCAGACGCTGAGTGTGGCCATGCGCGGCGTCAATAGCATGGGCGATCACGTCAGCGGCACGGTCAAGCTGATGTTTGCACAGGGGGCATTGGCATGAACAGCAACAGCTTATCCAGTCAGGTGGCCATCGTAGGCCTGGGCGCTACCGAGTTTTCCAAGGATTCCGGGCGTACCGAAATCCGTCTCGCTACCGAAGCGGTACTGGCGGCGCTCTCTGACGCCGGCATCGATCCTGCCGAAGTCGACGGCCTGTGCACCTATAGCGTCGACAACAATCCAGAGCGCGAAGTATTTCGCCAGATCGGCGGCAAAGAGCTGAAGTTCTTTGCCCGCACCCCCGAAGGCGGTGGCGCCGCGTGCGCGCCTTTTTTGCACGGCATGATGGCGATTGCGACCGGCGTGGCCAATGTGGTGGTGGTGTACCGCGCGATGAACGAGCGCTCGTGGTACCGCTTCGGCGCCGGCATGCAGGGCAAGGAGGCGGACCCGTTTTTCGAGACCACCAATTTCGGCTACTACATCCCGCATGGTCTGGTCAGCCCGGCCAGCTGGGTGGCGATGAGCGCGCAGCGCTATATGCATGAATTCGGCGCCACCAGCGAGGATCTGGGCCGCATCGCGGTGGCGGCACGTGATTTTGCCGCGACCAATCCCAAGGCCTTCTTCTATGGCAAGCCTATTACGCTGGAAGACCACCAGAATTCGCGCTGGATTGCCGAGCCCTTGCGCCTTCTGGATTGCTGTCAGGAGAGCGACGGCGCGGTGGCCATGGTGCTGGTGTCGCGCGAATACGCCAAAAAACTCAAGCAGACACCGGTCTTCCTCAAGGCGGCAGCGCAGGGCACCTACGAAGACCAGCAGATGATGACCAGCTACTACCGGGGCAGCATCACCGGCCTGCCCGAAGCCGGTCTGGTGGCGCGTCAGCTGTGGCAGATGAGCGGCCTCTCGCCGAAGGACATCCAGACGGCGGTGATTTACGACCACTTCACGCCTTTTGTCTTGCCGCAGCTGGAGGAGTACGGCTTTGCCGGTCGCGGCGAGGCCAAGTACTTCATCCGCGAAGGCCGGCATGCGCGCGGTGGCGATCTGCCTATCAACACCCACGGCGGTCAGCTGGGCGAAGCCTACATCCACGGCATGAACGGCGTGGCCGAGGCGGTGCGCCAGGTGCGCGGCGATGCGGTCAATCAGGTCAAGGGCGTGAAAAACGCATTGGTCACCGCTGGTACCGGCGTGCCGACCAGCGGCCTGATCGTGGGCCAGGACTAGGAGAGGCGTTATGCATGTGGAGCTGACAGCAGCGCAGCAGGCGCTGAAAAAAGAACTGGCCGATTATTTTGCCTATCTGATGACGCCCGAGGCGCGTGCGCGCCTGGCCGAACCCGAAGAAACCGATTCCATTTACCGCGAACTGATCGCACAGGCCGGCCGCGACGGTTATCTGGCGCTGGGCTGGCCCAAGGAATACGGCGGCGCCGGCATGGGGCCTATCGAACAGCTGGTCTATTTCGAGACTGTGGTGCAATCCGGTGCGCCGTTCCCGTTTGTCACCGTCAACACGGTGGGGCCGGCGCTGATGGCGCACGGCAGCAGCGAGCACAAGGCGAAATTTTTGCCGGGCATCGCCCGCGGCGACATCCATTTTGCCATCGGCTACTCCGAGCCGGATGCCGGCACTGACCTCGCCGCGCTCAAGTGCAGCGCGGTGCGCGACGGCGATGATTTTATCGTCAACGGCAGCAAGATCTGGACCAGCCACGCGCAGTACGCCGACTACATCTGGCTGGCTGTGCGCACCGATCCGGCAGCGCCCAAGCACAAGGGCATCACCATCCTGATCGTCGACGCGAAAGCGCCGGGGGTGTCGGTGGCGCCTATCTATACGGTTGGGCACCGCACCAATGCCACCTACTACGACAATGTGCGGGTCCCGGCATCCATGGTAGTGGGCGAGGTCAATGGCGGCTGGAAGCTGATTACCTCGCAGCTTAACCATGAGCGCAGTGGTCTGGGTGCGCACTCAATGAAGATGGTCGGCATCTACCGCGAGGTCTACGACTGGGCACAGACGCCGGATGCGTCGGGCACCCGGCCGGTCGACACTCCGTGGGTGGCGGCGCGGCTGGCCGAAGCCTGGTGCGAGCTGGAAGCGATGAAGGTGCTCAACTACCGGCTGGCGGCGGATCTGGCCGAGGATAGATTGTCGCCGGCGCTGGCGTCCGCCGCCAAGGTCTACGGCACCGAGGCCGAGCAGACGGTGGCGCGCAAGCTGGCCGAAGTGGTGGGCTCGGCCGGCCTGATCCGTGCCGGCAGCAAGGCAGCGGTATTGAACGGTCTGATCGAGGAGACGGTGCGCCATGTCACCATCACCAGCTTCGGGGGCGGCACCAACGAGATACAGCGCGAAATCATCGCCCAGTTCGGTCTGGGCCTGCCGAGGGTGATCAGATGAAACGCGATGCCATCAGTCCTGCCATTTCGCGCGAGGCAACGCAGGCCAAGCTGGATGCCAGAAGCGCGGTAGCCAATGCCGTGCGCCCCAAGGACGCGTACACCCTGGGCGACCGGCTGGAGCAGCAGGCGCAGGTACACGCTACACGGCCCTTTTTGCTGTATGGCGACGAGACCCTGAGCTACGCGCGCGTCAACGCCTGCGTCAACCAGTATGCGCACGCGCTCTATACGCTGGGAATACGCAAGGGCGATGCGGTGGCGCTGGTGATGGAAAACCGGCCCGAGTACTTTATCGTTTGGTTTGCGCTGAACAAGCTCGGCGCCGTGTGTGGCTTCATCAATACCCATCTGACCGGCACGCCACTACGTCATGCGCTGGCGGCGACCGAGGCGCGCGCGGTGATTGCCGGCGACGAGTGCCTGGCCAATTTTGGCGGGATAGACACCGGCCATGTGCCGTTGTGGCGGGTCAGCGATCCTGCGCATACGCCGGATAGCGAGGTGCTGGCGCTGTCGGCACTGGATCTGTCGCGTCTGGCGCGCCAGAGCCCGGACAGTAATCCGGACCCGCTCTTGCGCGAGGGTCTGACCGGCGAAGACACGGCGCTCTATATCTGCACCTCGGGCACCACCGGCCTGCCCAAGGCAGCCAAAACCAGCCATATGCGCTGGCTTAACGTCGGCGACATCATGCAGGTGACGCTGTCGGCCACGGCTGACGATGTGTTCTATTGCTTCTTGCCGCTGTATCACGGCGCGGCGGCGATGTCGCTGGGTTCGACTGCGCTGCGCTGCGGCGGTGCCATCGTGGTGCGGCGCAAGTTTTCGGTGCGCGAATTCTGGGCGGATGTGCGGCGCTACAACATTACGGTGTGCCAGTACATAGGCGAGATCTGCCGTTACCTGCTCAATCAGCCCGAACGTGACGATGAGCGCTCGCACTCGCTGAACAAGATGATGGGCGCCGGGCTGTCGGCCGATGTGTGGACGCGTTTCACCGCGCGCTTCGGGCCTATGGATATCTACGAGGGATGGGGGGCTACCGAGTCCAATTGCAACATCATCAATGTCGACAATGTTCCGGGCAGTTGCGGGCGCATCCCGTACTGGGACAAGACCAATGTGCGCATGATCGCCTACGACGTCGAGAGCGACAGCCATGTGCGCGACGAAGACAGCGGCTTTTGCCGGCAGGTAGGCCCCGGCGAAGCCGGCGAGGTGATCGGCTACATCATCAACAGCGACGAGAGCGGCGGCGGGCGCTTCGAGGGTTATACCTCGAATGATGCGACGGCGCAGAAGATCTTGCGCGACGTGTTCGCGCCGGGGGATGCCTGGTGGCGTTCGGGTGATTTGCTGCGCTACGACGAGGACGGCTACTGCTGGTTTGTCGACCGCATCGGCGACACTTTCCGCTGGAAGAGTGAAAACGTGTCGACCACCGAGGTGGCCGAGGCCTTGTCGGATTTTGCGGCTCTGGAATCGGTGGCGATCTACGGCGTTCAGGTGCCGGGTTTCGAGGGGCGCTGCGGCATGGCGGCGGTGGTGATGCAGGACGGACACGGCTTCGACCCGGTGGCGTTCTACCGGCTGGTGCAGGCCAGACTGCCGCGCTACGCCATCCCGCAGTTCGTGCGCGTATGTCCGCAAGCCGATATGACCACCACCTTCAAGCTGAAAAAGACCGAGCTGATGCGCGCAGGCTACGATCCGGCGCGCTTTGATGACCCGCTGTATGTGTGTGATGAGGCGGCGCAGGCTTATGTGCCGTATTCGCCAGCGGCGCTGGAAAAGGCTGGCCTGCCGCCATTTGCCGGCTAGGCAGCGGGAGTGGGGCGGCTTAGGCCGCCCCACTTTTTCAGTTTCCCATCCTGTCTCGGCTCCCGGATAGCCGGCTAACGAGGGTTTTATGTCCGATACCGAATTGCATTACCCGTTTGCCGATCCACCCGCGGCAGCGAGCACCATTGAAGTTGCCCCCGGCGTATTGTGGCTGCGGATGCCGATGCCGTTTCCGCCCGGCCACATCAATCTGTGGCTGATCGCCGATGGCGAGGGCTGGGCGCTGGTCGATACCGGCCTCGCGACCGATGTCACGCGCGAGTTGTGGCAATCACTGCTGCGCCGTTATAAGCTGACCCGCCTGATCTGTACCCATTTCCACCATGACCACGCCGGTCTGGCCGGCTGGCTGTGTGAGGGGCAGGGGGTGGGGTTGGCTATGCCCGAAGCCGAGTATTACGCGCTGCAGGACACTTGGGCACGCACCCTGGCAGGCATCCATCGCGACGACGAGCGCGACTTCTTTACCGCAGCCGGCCTGCCGCCGGCCACGCTCTCCCTGGCTGTGGCCAGCTTTCACGACGGTAATTTTGTCAGCCCACCACCTGCCACGTTTACCCCATTGTCGGATGGCGACGAGCTGGCCATAGGCAGCCAGCGCTGGCGGGTCATGACCAGTGGCGGCCACTCTCCCGAGCATGCGCTATTGTATTGCGCCGAACTGGGCGTGCTGATTGCCGGCGACCAGTTGCTGCCGCGCATCACCCCCAGCGTCGGGCTCAATCTGTCCAACCGTCTGGGCGACCCCCTGGCTTGCTGGATGGCAGCGATGCTGGCCTTGCAAAATCTGCCCGCAGCCACGCTGGTGTTGCCTTCGCACCAGTTGCCCTTTATCGGCGCCGGGCAGCGTGCCGCACGCATTGCGGCCTATCATCACCGGCAACTGGCCCGCCTCGCCAAGGCATTGACGGCGGCACCGGCAAGCGCATATGGCCTGTCACAGTCCTTGTTTACGCGCCTCTCAAATCCGGTGGCCGAATTGATGGCTGTCTCGGAAACCCTTGCGCACTTGCGCCATCTGCAACTTTGCCGTCAGGCTGCCTGTTATCCGGGGGCTGACGGCATCATCTACTGGCAGGCGGCAACGCAGCCTGCCTCTCTCTTGCAAGGAAGCTGATATGCAACAACAGGAAAAACCCGGCCTGGGCAAGGCGCTGTTGATCAACTGCGTTATCGTGGTGGTGATCTCGCTGTATCTGCTGTTCCTGTTTGCCGTTGGGATCAAGGATAGCTGGATCACCTTTTTGTTTTTGTGGTACTACGCTTCGGTCAAGCAAGCGGCGCCGGCCGAATGTCTGCCCGCCGCCTGCGGTGCACTGCTCGGTTTCGGTATCTCGGGTCTTCTGGCCTGGCTGCCGGCTCTGCTGGGGCAAAACATGGGTTTTGGCCTGTTTATGGCACTGATCTTTGTGCTGGTGTTGCTGCAGGTGATGGGCCGGCTGACTACGCTGATCAACGGCGCGACCTTTCTCTTTCTGACCGTGGGCTGCATCCCGATGATCGTCGGCGCACAGGCTTTTGCTGCGCATTATGTCGCCTTGGCCGTCGGTATCGCATTCTGGTCAGCCTTTATCTTCGCGGCACAGGCGCTGGTGGCGAGAAAGGCAGCAAAACCCGCCAGCTCGCTGGAGCATAGCCAGAGCCGTTAAACCGGCTGCGCGGTAAGAAACGGCAAGTGGCCAGTATCTGGCACTTGCCGTTTTGCATGGGCATTTCATTTCACCCGATAGCAACTACAAGTTTCTGCTGCTTCAGCTTATGTGGCTGTTTGCCTGGCTGCGGGCTTTTGTTATGCCATGTTTGGGAAGGGCGCAAAAAAGGCCCCGTCGTTTAACGGGGCCAAGCACCACATCGAGGGTACACACATTCAGGGCATATACAACACGATCAGCTCGTTGATCAGCGCGGGGCGTTCCTGACCGACCACATGCACGCACATCTCCAGCGTCAGCTGGGTGCCGGCCTTGACTTCGTCCACCGCCTTGACGCGCGCGCGGCCGTGGATCTGGCTGCCGGCAGGCACGGGCGAGGGGAAGCGCAGCTTGTTGCTGCCGTAGTTGGCCATATTGCCAAAGCCGGTCAGCTCCCAGCCTAGCGGCATGGTCAGGCGAGACAGCAGCACCTGGATCAGCATGCCGTGGGCGATGGTGCCGCCAAACGGGCTGTGCTTCTTCGCCCGCTCAGGGTCGGTATGGATCCAGTAGTCGTCGCCGGAGAGCGCGGCAAACTGGTCGATGATGTCCTGTGTCACCGTGTAAGGCTTGCTCCACGGCGAGAATTCGTCGCTGACCAGCGCCTTGAGCGAGGCGAAATCCTTGAAGTGGATCTGGCGCTTGGGCGCGGAGGCGGTCTCCGACACCGCTTCGGCAGCGCTGGCGGGCTTTTTGATGACTGCCAGCACCTTGTTTTCGCCGGTAAAGCGCAACAGCGTGGTCTCGCCGCACTCGTCGAACACCGGCTTCAGCGCCATGCCGATCTGGATCTCGTCTTCACCAAGCCCGACCAGGGTGGTGTTCAGGTGCACGCCTTCCGAGAGCTCTACCACCGCGAGCTTCTGTGGCGCCTCGTCGGCGAAGTCGGGCAGGGTGGGGATGCGGGCGACGGTATAGGTCAAAAGCTTGCCTTGGCCGGATACCTCGCGCCATTGCAGCGCATCGGACAGGCAATGCGGGCAATGGCTGCGCGGGAAAAATACCCAGAGAGCGCAGGCGTTGCACTGCTGCAGCTTGATCTTGTGCTGCTTAAGTGCGTCCCAGTAGGGGCGCGAAATATCGGTGATGGCCGGTTGCGGTTTATTGCTCATCTTCATTCCCCCATCAAAATCAGCGCGGTTTGCTCGCTCATCACGCCACCGGTGCCGGAGACAAAGGCCTTGTCGCAGTGTGCGACCTGGCGTTCGCCGCAAGTGCCGCGGATCTGCTCCACCGCCTCGATCAGCTGGCTCATGCCGCCGGCGGAGCCGGCCTGGCCGAAGCCCAGCTGGCCGCCGTGGGTGTTGAGCGGGAAGTCGCCCTTGTAGGTCAGATCATGCTCGCGCACGAAGGCCATGCCTTCACCCTTTTTGGCGAAGCCGGCATCTTCCAGTGTCAGCAGTACGGTGATGGTGTAGCAGTCGTAGATTTCGGCAACATCGATGTCGGCCGGCGTGATGCCGGCCATGGCGAAGGCGCGTTTGGCGGCCGGGCCGATTGGTGTGTCCAGCATTTCGGGCGCGTAGGTCGGCGACTTGCTGATGATGTGTTCGCCAAAGCCCTTGATCCACGCAGGGCGGTGGCGGCTGCGCGCGGCCAGCGCGGCATTGGTCACGATAAAGGCGGCGCCGCCGGCGACCGGCATCACGATCTCCAGTACATGCAGGGGATCGGCGACCATGCGGCTTTCGAGTACGTCTTCGATGGAGAGCGGCTTGCCGTAGAACATGGCGCCGGGGTTGGCGCAGGCATTGGTGCGCTGGTCGACGACAATCTTGGCCATTGCCGCCTCGTCATAGCCGTAACGCGCCTTGTAGCGCTGGGCGATCATCGCGTAGCCGGTGTTCTGCGCCATATGGCCGTAGGGCAGGTCGAATTCGGCTTCGGGGGCGCCAAAGGCGGTGCTGTGCCCGCCGTAGCGCATCGCGCGCGCCATTGCCATCGGGTCTTCGTCCGGCCCCATCGGCGCCATGCGCTGCGGAATCACGCACAGCACGGCCTGGCATAGCCCAAGCTCGATCGCTGCCGCCGCACGCCATGCCATGGCTACCGCTGAAGCGCCGCCCAGATCGACCACTTCGCCGAAATTAAGCTGGGCGCCCAGATACTCGCCGACCATGGCCGGCACGAAACTGCTGGCTTCGTGAAAATGCGGGCCATTGACGCACAGCCCGTCGATGTCGGATGCCGCAAGCCCGGCGTCGGCCAGTGCCTGGCGCGCCAGGTCAGTCACCTGCTCCAGATGGAACATCCTGGGTGCGGTCGAGTACTTTTCCGGCTGGTATTGCGCCACGCCGACGATGGCGGCTTGTCCTTGCAGGCCCATGCGCGTCTCTCCTGTTGTTTTTTGCATCTTGTGCTGTGACGCCTCTTGCGCCATCCCCCATGCGGACGAGGGTGCCTAGTTCGTCACCGCATCGCCCAGTTGGCGGCGCAAAAGCTTGCCCGAGGCATTGCGCGGCAAGGCCTCCATGCGCAGATGGATGGTAGTGGGTACCTTGTAAGCGGCCAGGCGTTGCAGGGCGAAGCCGCGGATGGCTTCGGCATCAAAGCCCTTGCCCGGTTTCATCACCACCTGCGCTTCCAGGCGTTCGCCCAGACGCGTGTCGGGCACCGCAAAGGCAGCAACTTCCAGTACGTCGGGGTGGGCGATCAGGCAGTTTTCCACCTCGGCCAGCGCGATCTTTTCGCCGCCGCGGTTGATCACGTCCTTGTTGCGCCCGGTGAGATAGACAAGGCCGCTCTCATCAATGCGGCCGATGTCGCCACTGGCGAACCATTCGCCATCGAAGGCGCTGCGCTCAAGCTGGCCGTTCAGCCAGTAACCGTCCATCAGCACCGGGCCCGACAGCTGGATTTCGCCTTCCTCGCCTGCCGGCAGGGTGTTGCCTGTGGCATCGGCCACGCGCAGGCGCACCACCGGCGAGGGCAGGCCCACTGCGTCGGGGTATTCGGCAAACAGCACGCCGCTACTGACGCAGCCTATGCCGCAGCTTTCGGTCATGCCGTAGCCGCTACCCTGGATGAGTTGCGGCAATCGGGCGGCGATGTCGCCGGACAGGGTGCGCGGCACGCCGGCACCGCCATAGCCCAGACCGATCAGGCCGGATAGCTTCGCGGACGAAAAGTCCGGGTGATTGATCAGGTCGACCTGCATCGCCGGCGAGCCGTTGAACTGGGTGATGGCTTCGGTCTCCATCAGGCGCAGCGCCTCGGCGGCATCCCATTTTTTCATCATCACCAGGCAGCGCCCGCCGCGCAGCGCAGAAAAGAATTGCGCGATCAGGCCGCTGACGTGAAACAGCGGCACGGCCAGCAGGCTTTTCATCCGCACGCCCTTGGTGCGGGTGATCAGCTCCGGCTGCACCATGGCGCCAACGGCGGCAAAAAAGTCGAGCGAGAATACGGCTTGTGCCAAGGCGCGCTGCGACAGCAAGGCCGCCTTGGCGCGTGCCCCGGTGCCGGAAGTAAACAGGATGGCGGCCGCATCCTCAGGCGCGGGTAGTGGCCACGGCGTCGGTGCGTGCCCTGCCAGCGCGGCAAAGTCAGTGTCGGCAGCGCCGTCGACGCCGATCACGGCGATGCCGGCAAGTTTGCCGTCTAGTCGTGCCAGACGCTCGGCGTCGGCGATCAGCCAGATGGCGCCGCAATCCGCCAGCGCAGCAGCGAGTTCGTCGCCCTGCCACCAGCTATTGAGCGCGCAGGCGACACCGCCAGCCTTGATGATGGCGTGAAACGCGATCAGCCATTCTGGGCGGTTGCGCATGGCGATGGCGACGCGCTCCCCCGGCGCCAGGCCGCGGGAGAGCAGGGCTGCGGCCACGCGCTCGACTTCGGCGTAGTAGGTGTCAAACGACAGACGCTGCTCACCCCAGACGATAAAGTCCTGCGCGCCATGAACGCGGCCCTGTTCAAGTGCCGCGTTCAGCGTGGCCGGCGCGTGGGCAAAGGCGGGCTGGCCATTCAGTTCGGTGAGGGCAAACGGTGCGCCGGCAGCGGTGAGCATCGCCATCTGCTGGTGCCAGGAAGCGAGTGCGCTCATAGGGCCTCCGCCAGCTGGATCAGGCGTGCGTAGCGGGTGCGCTGGAAGATATGGTCGCCGCACTGCGCTTCGGCCACGCGAATGCGCTTGAGGTAAAGGCCGATATCCAGCTCGTCGGTGACGCCGATGCCGCCGTGCAGTTGCACCGCCTCGTTGGCGACCTTGAGAGCGACTTCGCCCGCCTTGCCCTTGGCCAGTGCGGCCAGCAGCGCCAGATCACCGTCACCATCGAGAGCAGACAGTGCCGCCGCGACGCAGCTCTCGGAAAGCTCCAGCTCGGTATACAGCCGCGCCATGCGGTGTTGCAGCGCCTGGAAGCTTCCCAGCAAGACGCCGTATTGCTGGCGCTGCTTCAGATAGTCAAGCGTGGAGTCGAACAGCACGCGGCTGATGGCCTGCATTTCCGCTGCCAGACAGATGCGCGCCCGGTCAAGCACGGTCGCGAGTACCTGCCCGGCCGCATCGCCACGCGCCAAAAAGCCATCGGCCGCAACGGCGACCTGCTCAAACGCGAAGCGGGCGGCGTCGCGGCTGTCAATCAGCGCCAGCGGCGTACGCGTGATGCCAGCGCTGTTGGCCGGCAGTATGAAGAGTGCTGTCTCGCCCTCCAGCGTAGCGGCAACGAGCAGGGTGTCGGCCAACGTGCCGTCCATCACCATGGCCTTGGCACCATCCAGCAGCCAGTTGTCGCCCACGCGGTGGGCGGCGAGGGTGATGCGTGCCGGGTCGTGGCGCGGGCCTTCGTCCAGCGCCAGTGCCGCACGGATTTTTCCGCTAGCCAGGCCAGGCAGCCAGTCGCGTTGTTGCGCATCGCTGGCACACAGCGCCAGCGCACCGGCGCACAGGATATTGGATGACAACAGCGGCGTGGCAGCCAGCGTGCGTCCGGCCTGCGCCTGGATCAGCGCGATGCCGGACAGCGGAAAAGCCAGGCCGCCCATGTCTTCGGGCAGGGCGATGCCGCTCCAGCCCAGTTCGTCCATCTCGCGCCAGGCCTGCGCGTCATGTGTCAGCCCGAGGTCACGCAGTGCACGGTTGGCGGCTAGCGGCAGACGCGAGGCAAAAAAATCGGCGGCACTGTCTTGCAGCATGCGCTGCTCTTCGCCAAGGATCAGGGTCATGTCAGCCTCCGCTTGCCGGCAGGCCCAGCACGCGGCGAGCCAGGATGTTGAGCTGGATCTCCGACGTGCCGCCGGCGATGGTGTAGGTGTAGGAGTTGAGCCACTGCCGCGTCAGCTTGAGCAGGGTCTCGTCGAAAGTATCACCCTCCCAGCCCAGCGCCTCATTGCCGGCCAGCGCCATCAAAAGCTCGTGGCGTTCGCGGTTTTGTTCGCTGTGCAGGTATTTGAAGCTGGCAACGAGGCCGGCAACATCCTGTCCGGCGCGTCCGGCTTCGTGCGCACGTTGCAAGGTCAGCTTGTAGGCGTGTTCGTCCATGGCGGCGCGCGCCACGCGCTCGGCCAGCAGCGGCCGGCTGGCTTCGTCTGCTAGAGGCAACAGCTGACGCGCCAGTGCCAGAAAATCGACGCCGGGGACGTTGTTGTCGCCAAACTTGCTCATGGCGCGGCGTTCGTGGCCGAGCAGGTCGCGTGCCAGTTGCCAGCCCTCGCCCTCGGCACCGACGCGGTTTTCAGCCGCTACGCGCACATTGTCGAAAAACACCTGGCAGAAGTGTGACTTGCCGCTGATCAGGTCGATAGGCTTGACCGTCACGCCGGGTGAGGCCATGTCGATCAGCAGCATGCTGATGCCTGCATGCTTGCCGGCGGCGGGGTCGGTGCGCACCAGCGCATACATCCAGTCGCTACGGTCGGCGTAGGAAGTCCAGATCTTGGAGCCGTTGACGACATAGCTGTCGCCATCTCGCTCGGCGCGGCAGCTGAGGCTGGCCAGATCCGAACCGGCGCCCGGTTCGGAGAAACCCTGACACCACGCCACCTCTCCTCGTGCCATGCCCGGCAAGTGGCGCGCTTTTTGTTCGGCGTTGCCGGAAGCAAGCAGTACCGGCCCTATCATCCACACGCCGAGGTTGATCATCGGTGCGCGGCAGCGCAGGCGCGACAGTTCTTCTTCCAGGATGCGGGTGTCACTCGCATCGAGTCCGCCGCCACCGTATTCGATGGGCCAGTCCGGTGCAAACCAGCCTTTGTCGCGCATGCGCTCGAACCACGCTTGCTGCTCGGGGCTGTCGAAATGCACGCGGCTGCCGGCCCAGACAATGCCGCCTTCCGGTGGCGGGGTTTGCATGACCGGCGGGCAGTTGGCTTGTAGCCATTGCCGTACCGACTGCCTGAATGTGCTGCTCTTAGTCACGGTTGCTCTCCTGTTGCAGGATCATGCTCAAGCTGTTGCGAGCCATTATCCGGCGCACCCTTTGCCCCACATCATGCGAACAGACTATCACTGCTTGCCGCATAGAGCATTCGCTCTGTTTAGTCTTTTTGGACGATGTAGGACATGGTTCTGGCGTCCACATTGCAGCACAAGGAGCAAAGCCTGCTGCAGAACAGAGCGCTCTTTAAAAGACCCGGACAATGGAGGCGAGGCAATCGCATGAAACAAAAAAGCAGAAGCAAAACGGGATGGGTAGCACTGCCCAGAGTGCTGCCGCTATCGCTGGCGCTGATCGGCAGCCCGGCGTATGCCGCGGAGGCGATCGAGTTTGAAAATGGCGCCAAGCTCGATTATCAGGCAACCGTGTCCTACGGCGTAGGCGTGCGGGTCAAGGATGCGTCAGACAAGCTGACCAATGGCCCTGACACTAACCGCAATCCATTGGCAACTAATCTGGACGACGGCAACCACAACTTCGACAAAGGGGATCTGACTACCAATCGCCTGGGGCTGAATGCCGAGATGAACCTTAGCCGCGGGAATATGGGGCTGATGTTGCGTGGTACCGCGTTCTACGACGACGTCTATCACAAGAGCAATGCCAATAATTCGCCAAAAACCGTCAACAAATTCGGCGCCAACGACCAGTTCACCGATGGAACGGAGTTTTACTCCGGAGGCCGCGCCAAGTTTCTGGATGCCTATGTCTACAACACTTGGGATGTGGGTGGCGACAAGCGCCTGACCGTCAAGCTGGGCAATCAGGTAGTGGCCTGGGGCGAGAGTCTGTTCTATGGTAATGCCTCGGCTGCGCAAGTGCCATTTGATGCGGTGAAGGGCCTGTCGCCCGGCACCGAAGTCAAGGAGATTCTGCTGCCGGTGCCGCAAGTGTCCGGCCTGCTCGAGCTGGCACCCAACTTCAGCCTGATGGGCTACTACCAGTTCCAGTGGAAGGGCACCGAACTGCCGCCCGTGGGCTCCTACCTGTCCAGTGCCGATATGCTAGGGCCGGGGGCGGAGTTTATCCGTCCTGATGCGGGAGGCTTTGGCTCTGCGGATACGGCAAAAAAAATCGCTTTTGGCGAGAAAAAGAAACCGCAAAACGATGGCCAGTTCGGTATCGGCGCGCGCTGGGGCGTGACCGATGCCACCGAGTTGTCGGCTTATTACCTGC
This sequence comes from Aquitalea sp. S1-19, assembly GCF_024343515.1. Classification (NCBI taxonomy): domain Bacteria; kingdom Pseudomonadati; phylum Pseudomonadota; class Betaproteobacteria; order Neisseriales; family Chromobacteriaceae; genus Aquitalea; species Aquitalea sp. S1-19. Next base: position 67,231 of record NZ_RJTZ01000002.1, read on the forward strand.
AGTATCACGACAAGAATCCGAATGTAGTCATCAATTACAAGCCATTCACCAGTCCGTTTTTACCGGGATTTGCAGCCCCAGTTCCTACCTCGTATGACGAGATCTATTTCGACAAGATCAAGCTGGTTGGCGCATCGATTTCGACTCGTCTCGGGGATATGCAGGTTGGTGGCGAACTGACTTATCGCGACGGCGTGCCAATGTTGGTGAATACCCCGCTGGGGGCGACTGCCACGCGCGGCAAGGCGACGCAGGCCCAGGTGTCGTTCATTCAGGTGCTGGGTGATAGGCCGTGGGCACCGGCGACGACCTTGATGGGAGAACTGGTGTGGACGCACGGGATTAGTGTTGATGATGTTTCCGGTGCAGATAATTTGCAAGGCTATAAAGTCATGCCTGGTCTCCCTTTACCTGCCAATGCATATCAGCCAAGTTCAAACTGGATATATCACGATGCAAAAGGCGAGCGCGACAAAAATGGCTATGGCCTGACGCTGGGCATGGATCTGTCTTACCCCGGTATTGTTCCGGGCTGGGATCTGAAAGTACCGATTCGTGGCGTCTGGGTGCAGGGCATGTCGCCGATTTCGACGCTGGCTGCTTCCGACGGCAATTTCCAGTATTCGGTCGGCACCGAATGGAAGTATCTGGGCAATCTGGAGCTGGGGCTGACTTATGTCGGTTATACCCGTCCGGATCCAATCTATCGCCAACTGGGTGACCGCGATTATGTCTCGGCCTACGCCAAGTACACCTTCTAAGTCCCATCACCCGATTGAGGAGTCCTTATTATGAAGATGAAAAAGATAGCAGCAGCACTGCTGGCAAGTTCCGCACTGTTTGCCGCCCAGGGCGCGCAAGCGGCAGCCTCTGCTGCCGAAGTGGCCCGTCTGGGCAAGGATCTGACCTGTGTCGGTGCCGAGAAGGCCGGCAATGCCGACGGTTCGATTCCGGCTTTCTCCGGCAAGTGGCTGGGGGCGCAGGCTAATCCGAGCTGGAAGATGAATGCCGGTTCGCACGCCAGCGACGTCTATGCCAATGAAAAGCCGCTGTTCGTGATTACCGCCACCAATATGGCGCAGTACGCCGACAAGCTGAACGATGGCCAGAAGGCCTTGCTGAAGAAGTATCCGAACAGCTACAAGATGCCGGTCTATGCCAGCCATCGCGACTTCCGCTACCCGGACTGGGTGTGTGATACCGCGCTGGACAATGCCAAGTCGGCCAAGGTGGTAGATGGTGGCATGGGGGTGGATGCCACTGCCGGCGCCATCCCGTTCCCGGTGCCCAAGACCGGGCAGGAAGCGCTGTGGAATATGTTGCAGCCGCATCGCCCGTATACGGTGCAGACTGTGCGTGACAATGCGACGGTGACCTCGAACGGCATTATCTGGGGGCGCTTGCGCTCGACTGGCCTGACGCCGGGGCATGACCCCAAGGTGCGCGCCAAAACCACATCCGGCATCTACTCCTACTACATCACCGCACCGATGCTGCCCGAGCGCGACAAGGGGGCAATCACCGTATCGCAAGAGCCGTACAACTTCGCGACCACCGCGCGTCTGGCCTGGCGCTATGACCCGGGTACCCGCCGCGTGCGCCAGGTGCCGGGCTTCGGTTTTGACCAGCCAGTGGGCGGGGTAGGTGGCGGCATGACCATTGACGAGGACCGCTTCTTCAACGGCTCGCCCGAGCGCTACGACTGGAAGCTGCTGGGCAAGAAGGAAATGTACATTCCTTACAATGCCTACCGTGTCGCCAGTCCCAAGCTCAAGTACAAGGACTTGCTGACTCCTAACCATCCGAATGCCGAACCGATGCGCTACGAGTTGCACCGCGTGTGGGTGGTGGAGGCCAAGCTCAAGCCGGGCATGCGCCATCTGTATCCGCGCCGCGTGATCTATCTGGATGAGGATAGCTGGCATGGTGTGTATGCCGATCAGTACGACGGCCAGAACAAGCTGTGGCGTGCCGGTATTGCGCATCACTACTATTCGCCGGACTTCAGTGGCCAGTTCAACTCGACCACCTTCTACCATGACCTGAATTCGGGCGCCTATGTCGCTTATGGCATGAGCAACGAGCAGCCCAAATCTGACGTGATCAACGCATTTGGGCTCAAACCCGAAGATTTTACTCCGGACGCGATCCGCCGCGCCGGCAAGTAAGCCGCACTAGCCGCAACCCGATGCCCAGACATCGGGTTTTTTGCGTCCAATACCCTCTGGAGGTAAGCAAGATGAACAGCATGCTTGAGCGTTTTTCCCTGCAAGGAGAGGTTGCCATCATCACCGGTGCCGGGCGCGGCATCGGTCGCGCCATCGCCTTGGCGTTTGCCGAGGCTGGCGCCGACGTGGTGTGTGTGGCCAGAAACCAGAGCGAGATTGACGATACGGCCAAGGCCGCGCGCGAGTTTGGCATACGGGCGCTGGCGCTCAGTTGCGACGTCAACAACGACGCGGCTTTGCAGCGTCTGGTCGACGATGCGCGCGAAGCGATGGGCAAGCTCACCTTGCTGGTGAACAACGCCGGTGGTGCCGGCCCCAATCATGCGCTCAAGACTACGGCCAAGGCGTTTGACGACGCGATGCACTTCAATGTTACTACCGCGTTCCGCCTGTCGGCGCTGGTGGCGCCGCATATGCAGGCGGCAGGCCACGGCGTCATCATCAATATCACTTCGGCTGCGGCGCGCTATGCGCAAAAAAATTTCACCGTCTATGGTGCTGCCAAGGCGGCGTTGACCCAGCTTAATCGCCTGCTGGCGCAGGACTTTGCCCCGGTCATCCGGGTCAATGCGATCGCACCGGGGCCCATCCGTACCGAGGCGCTGGCGCAGTTTCTGAATGATGATGCGCGCCAGAAGATGATAGATGCGACACCGCTGCAGAGTCTGGGCGAAGCCGAGGATATCGCTGCCGCTGCGCTGTTTCTGGCCAGCCCCGCCAGCCGCTGGATCACCGGCAAGGTGATCGAGGTCGATGGTGGTGCCGAGTCTACGGTCTGGCCGTTCTGACTCGCCACTGCCGCCTGACCCGCCCGCCATCGTGGCCGGCGGGTTTTTTCATGCGTGTTTATGGTCCGTTTGCACGATGGCGGCGCACTGCAGCAGCGTCACGATAAGGGCAAGTCTCAACAAGGAGTGTGACATGAATGCTGCCCCCGCTTATCCGGCCGCCTGCGGCCTGCTTAAGGGCAAGTCGGTGCTGGTGACTGCCGCGGCCGGCGCCGGTATCGGCTTTGCCGCCGCACGCCGCGCCGCCGAAGAAGGCTGCCGCGCGCTGATGATTTCCGATGTGCACGAAAAACGCCTGCAGGACGCGGTCGAGGTGCTGAAACGCGACACCGGCCTTGCCGCCGTTTACGGCATGCTGTGCGACGTGAGCGACGAGACCCAGGTGCAGGCGCTGGTGTCTGCCGCCGAACAGAAACTCGGTGGCGTCGACGTGCTGATCAATAACGCGGGCCTGGGTACCAGTTGCCGCGTGGTGGATATGGAAGACGCCGAGTGGCACAAGGTGCTCGACATCACCCTGACCGGCACTTTCCGCATGACGCGCGCCATGTTGCGTGCGATGCAGCCGCGCGGTCGCGGCGTAATCATCAATAACGCCTCGGTGCTGGGCTGGCGTGCGCAGAAGGAGCAGGCGCATTACGCGGCGGCCAAGGCCGGTGTGATGGCGCTCACGCGCTGCTCGGCGCTGGAGGCTGCCGAATACGGGGTGCGTATCAATGCGGTGGCGCCATCGATTGCGATTCATGCCTTCCTGAAAAAATCGGCCTCGGAAGAACTGCTGGCAAGCCTGGCGTCGCAGGAGGCCTTCGGCCGTGGTGCCGAGCCGTGGGAGGTCGCCAATGTAATGATGTTCCTTGCCAGCGACTATTCGACCTATATGACCGGCGAAGTGGTATCGGTCAGCGCGCAAAGGGCGTGACATGGCCAATATCGTTTTCGATTCTAGTGTCGCGCTGCTGGCATCCGGCGGCACCGACCTGGGCGTCACCGCCTGGACCGAGATCACCCAGACGCGCATCGACCTGTTTGCCGAGGCGACCGGCGACCACCAGTGGATACACGTTGACCCCGCGCGCGCTAAAACCGGGCCATTTGGCAGCACCATCGCGCACGGCTATCTGACGCTGTCGCTGGCCAGCCTGTTCCTGCCGCAGCTGATCGAGATCCGCAATATGAAGCTGGGCGTGAATGTCGGCTGCGACCGCGTGCGCTTTCCGGCGCCGGTGCCGGTGAACTCGCGCCTGCGCGGGCGCGGCGAGGTGCTGAAGGTGGAAGAGGCCGGCGGCGGGGTGCAGGCCACAGTGCGCATCACCATCGAGATCGAAGGTGCGGACAAGCCGGCCTGCGTGGTTGACAAGATCAGCCGCTATTTCTTTTAGGGACACAGGGCGCGGGGGCATGCCCTCATTCGATGCCCATACCAAGGACAACCGTATGCAAGACGCCGTTATCGTTTCCACTGCCCGTACCGCGATCGGCAAGGCCTATCGCGGCGCATTCAACGACACCGAAGCACCGGTACTGGGTGGCCATGTCATTCGCGCCGCGATCGAGCGCGCCGGTGTCGCGCCCGACGAAGTCGACGACGTGATCCTAGGCTGCGCAGCGCAGCAGGGCACGCAGGGCTACACCATCGGCCGCCTGTCCGGCTATGTGGCCGGCCTGCCGGACTCCGTGCCGGGCATGGCGCTAGACCGCATGTGCGCGTCCGGGCTGATTGCGATTGCCAACGCCGCCAAGGACATCATGGTCGGCGAGCGCGAGATCCTGGTTGCCGGCGGCGTCGAATCGATCTCGCTGGTACAGAACAAGTACAAAAACGCGTACCGCGCGCAGTCGCAGGCGGTGCTGGCCGCTTATCCGACGGCCTATATCCCGATGATAGAAACTGCAGAGCTGGTGGCGGCGCGTTACGGCATCAGCCGCGCGGCGCAGGATGACTATGCGCTGGCGAGTCAGCAACGGATCGCCGCGGCGCAGGAAACCGGGCTGCTTGACGCCGAGATCGTTCCGCTCACGGTAGACAAGCAGTTGTTTGACAAGGAAGGCAATCCGACTGGCAAGCAGCAGGTGACGCTCGCGCGTGACGAGGGTGCGCGCGCTGACACCAGTGCCGAGAGCCTGGCGGCGCTCAAGCCGGTATTCAAGGACGGGCGCTGGGTGACGCAGGGTGAGTTCATCACCGCCGGCAACGCCTCGCAATTGTCGGATGGCGCGTCCGCTTCGGTGCTGATGTCGGCGAATCTTGCGCGCGAACGCGGTCTGGAGGCGCTGGGCATCTACCGCGGCCTGGCCGTGGCCGGCTGTCGTGCCGACGAGATGGGCATCGGCCCGGTCTACGCCATCCCCAAACTATTGGCGCGCCACAATCTCAAGGTGTCCGATATCGGCCTGTGGGAGATCAACGAGGCTTTCGCCTGCCAGGTCATCCACTGTCGCGACACGCTGGGCATCGCGGATGCGCGTCTCAATGTCAATGGCGGGGCGATTGCCATCGGTCACCCGTTCGGGATGTCGGGCGCGCGCCTGGTCGGCACGGCGCTGCTGGAAGCGCGCCGCCGTGGCGAGCGCTTCGTGGTGGTATCCATGTGCATAGGCGGCGGCATGGGGGCGGCAGCGCTGTTCGAGGTCGGCGCCTGAATGATGACGGGTCGCCCCGGGTACAACGAGTAAGCAGACGCCGCTTTGCGGCGTTTTTCGTATGTCGGGCAGGGATTAACCTGTTTGGACGATGTTGCTGCCCGATGCCTGGCTGATGATCAGCGCACAACAAAGGAGACACGCCATGCAGCACAACAATGACGGGAGGCGGCCATGCGTACATTAATGGGTCTGGCCGTGTCTGCCGTGGTGGCAGCGGCTTCGGTTTATGCTTTTTCGCCGCGCCCGATGCCCGAGCAGGCGGCGACCACGGTACGCGTCGATCGCATGCGTTTCAATGATATGGCGCAGCTTGGCAGCCGGCTGCTTGCCGTGGGCGAGCGTGGTGCCATTTTTGCAAGTGCCGATGGCGGTGCCAGCTGGCAGGCACAGGCGCTGGACAAGGTGCAAAGCTCGGCGCTGACCGCGGTGCATTTTCTGGATGACAACCTGGGTGTCGCCGTTGGTGGAGACAACTGGATACTGAAAACGGATGACGGTGGCCGTCACTGGCGCACCGTGCGCTTTGACGCCAAGGTGTCCGAGCCGCTGTTGGGCGTATGGGGGCTCAAGGGCGGGCCGCTATTTGCCTTTGGCAGTTATGGCCGTTTCCTGGCTTCTGCTGATGGCGGCAATAGCTGGGCGCCGCAGGACGTCGGTGTAGAGGATTTTCACGTCAATGCGATGGATGGCGCTGCCGACGGGAAACTAATGCTGGTCGGCGAGCAGGGCATGGCGTTCCGGTCGAGCGATGGCGGGGTGTCATGGCAGAAGATCGCGCCTTTTTATAATGGCTCGCTATTCGGTGTGGCTCGTATCGATGCTGCCAGCTGGGTCGCCTACGGCATGCGCGGCAATGTCTTTGTCACCCGAGATTTCGGTGCGAATTGGCACAAGCTCGACTTGCCGTTGCCTGTTTCTTTGTTCGGTCATGCCCGGGATGCTGCCGGGCGCTTGCTATTGGCCGGGCAGGGTGGGGTGGTGCTGCAACTGGCGCCAGATCTGTCCCGGGCTACGCTTTTGACGCGCAGCGGGGCCTTGAGCCTGACGGCGGTCGCGCCGCTGCCTGATAACAGCCTGGTGGTGGCCGGCGAGAGCGGCCTGCACCGCATCGCAGCCAAGGGGAATTGACATGAGTCATGAAAGCAAAAATCAGCGTTTGCGCCAGATGGTCGATGCCTGTGCCGAACTGCTGTTTCGCCACCGCAATACCCTGCTGTTGCTGTTTGCCGCGATTACGCTGGCGCTGGGCTGGGGTGCGTCGCAGGCGCGGCTGGATCCGGGTTTTAATAAGCTGATCCCGCTGTCGCACCCGTATATGCAGACGCTGAGCGACTACAGCAAAGTGTTTTCCGGTGCCAACCGTATCCTGATCAATGTGCGTGCCAAGGATGGTTCGGATATTTACAGCCAGCCGTATATGGACGCGTTAAAGAAGATCAACGACGAGGTCTTCTTTATTCCCGGTGTGGACAGGGCGCGGGTCAAGTCGCTGTACAGTCCGACCGTGCGCTACACCGAGGTGACCGAGGAGGGCTTTCTCAGTGACGTGGTGGTGCCGGCGCGCTTTACCGCCCAGCCGGACGAACTGGATGTGGTGCGGCGCAATGTGGCTCGTTCGGGGGAAATCGGCCGCCTGATCGCCACCGATCAGAAGGGCTCGATGATCGTGGCCGATCTGCAGGACATCAATCCGGAAACCGGTGCCAAGGTTGATTACGCGGATATCGCCGGCAAGCTGGAACAGATCCGCGCCAAATACGGCAATGACAAGATAGAAATCAATATTATCGGCTTTGCCAAGGTGGTGGGCGATGTGCAGGAGGCACTGGGGCAGGTGTTTGCCTTCTTCGGTATTGCTTTTGCCATTACCGCCATGCTGCTGCTGGCTTATAGCCGCTCGCTCAAGCTGACGGTGGTGGCGCTGCTGGTGGCCTTGCTGCCGGTGGTGTGGCTGGTGGGCTTGCTGCCGGTGTTCGGCCTGGGGATCGATCCGATGTCGATTCTGGTGCCCTTCCTGATTTTTTCCATCGGTGTGTCGCATGCGGTGCAGATGACCAATGCCTGGAAGCAGGAAGTGGCGGCCGGCAAGGACTCGCGCGAGGCGGCCAAGGCGGCGTTTCGCAAGCTATTCGTGCCCGGCTCGGTCGCGCTGTTGACCAATGCGCTGGGCTTTATGGTCATCATGCTGATCGATATCCAGATCGTGCGTGAACTGGGCGCGACCGCGTGCCTGGGTGTCACGTTGATGATCGTGACCAACAAGATGCTGCTGCCGCTGGTGTTGTCGTTCCTGAAACTGGAGCCCACGGCCTTGCGCTCTGCCGCCGGTGCCAGAGGTGGGCGCCAGACGCTGTGGTGGCGTTTGTCGGGCTATGCCACTGCATGGCCGGGCTTGTTCAGCATTGCGGTGGCGATGCTGCTGTTGGGCTGGGGGACGGTGGAGTCACGCAAGCTCGAAGTTGGTGATACCGGTTCCGGCGTGGCCGAACTGCGTGCCGATTCGCGCTATAACCGCGACCATAGCCAGATCGTCGGTTCTTACGCCATAGGGATGGATGTCCTGTCGGTGATTGTCGAATCCAGGACCGATAACCCCGAGGGTAGCTGCCTCAAATATCCGCTGATGAATGCGGTAGACCGTTTCAGTCTGCAGATGCAGGGCGTTGCGGGTGTGCAGTCGGTGGTGGCAGTGCCGACGCTGGTCAAGTTCACCATCGCCGGGCAGAACGAAGGCAATCCGCGCTGGGCAGGCATTCCGCAAACCTCGGAAGCGCTGCGCCAGGGTGCGCGCGCCATGGGGCCGGAAACTGGCCTGACGGTCGAGGGTTGTGGTGCACAACAGGTGCTGGTCTATCTCAAGGACCACAAGGGCGCGACGCTGGCCAATGCGCTAAGCGAAGCCAAGCGCTTTATCGCCGACAACCAGACCCCGGGGGTGAAGTTCCGCCTGGCCGGCGGCAGCGCCGGTGTGGCAGCGGCCACCAATGAAGCGGTCGAGCATGCCGAAGTGACCATGCTGCTGGCCATCTTCGGTGCGATTTCGCTGCTGTGCCTGCTGACTTTCCGCTCCTGGCGTGCGGTGCTGTGCATCATCGTGCCTTTGGCGCTGGTGTCCATCCTGTGCAATGCCTTGATGGCGCAACTGGGTATCGGCCTCAAGGTGTCGACGCTGCCGGTGATTGCGCTTGGGGTCGGAGTCGGGGTCGATTACGGCATTTATCTGTTCGAGCGCATCGAAACCGAGATGCAGGAGCGCGGGCTGGACTTGCGCGAGGCGGTGTACGAGGCCTTGCGCCAGCGCGGTACGGCGGCGGTGTTTACCGCCTTCACCATGGCGTTGAGCGTCGGCACCTGGGCCTTCTCCTCGCTCAAGTTCCAGGCCGATATGGGCATCCTGCTGGCCTTTATGTTCTTCGTGAATGTGTTTGGTGCCATTACGCTGGCACCGGCGCTGGCCTACTGGCTGAACCTGGCGCTGTGGCAGCGCAAGACAGTGCCGGCTGCTGCTGCCGATGGGGTGCAAAAACATCAGACGGTGTGAGCGCAATGGGGTGTGCGCGCACTGCGGGTTTTTCGCGGTGCGCGCTTCGGTTTGCTGCGGCGCATGATTTACAGGTTAAACATACGGCATGTAAATTACTGCATCAGCAAGATGCTCAACTAGCGTATCGAGATCACACAATCACAGGGCATACCATGCAGCCACCTTCGTCAGTCTTATCGCCAGCACCGGGCGCCGAGTTTGCCAGCAGCGGGCAGCCTAATGCGCTGGATAGCTTCAGCCAGCTGCTGGGTGCGCTTTACGAAACAGCTTACGACAACACCACCTGGCCCAAGGCTGTTGCTTTATTGCGTGACCAGCTGGATGCCAACTTCGTGACGCTGATCATTCGCCCGGATACTTCGGATCAGGCAGGTTCCATGATTACCGCCGGCCAGGTCTTCGAGGCACATTCCGGTTTGCGTTCGCAATACAGCTACCCCAGTCCGTTTGTCGATCTGGTATCGGACAAGGTGTATGCCATAGACGACTTGATGCGCGAGGGCGAGTGGCGGCAGTCCTTGTTCTATCACCATTTTTGTGAGCCATATGGCGTGTTTCATGTCATGGGCGCCGACATCCGTACGCTGGATAATGGCGAGTTCAAAATCCGCGTGACACGCCCGGAAAGTGGTGCGCCCTTTAGCGCAGCTGACAAGGCCGAACTGACCCGTTTGCTGCCGCATATCAAACGCACGCTGAATATCCAGACCCGTATGCTGGCCACTGAGTCTGTGGGGATGCTCTACACCGAGGCGGTGTCGCGCATGATGGTGGCGACCATCATCCTCGATGAAAAAGGCCAGGTTCTGCAAAGCAACCAGATTGCCAGCGAACTGCTGGCAGAGGGAGACGGACTCAAGGTCTATCAGGGCAAGCTGGTCGCATCCTATTCGACTGAGAGCCGCGAACTGCAAAACATGATTACCCAGAACCTGGCGCGCCAGCAAAAGCCGATAGCCGCAGCGGGTACGCCGGCAATGGTTGAAGCCATGTCGCTGTCGCGCCCGTCAGGACGCGTCAATCTCGGGGTAGTGGTCAAGGCGGTGCCCAGCAATGAATGGATAGGCGGCAAGCAGCGCCCGGCGGTGATGGTCTATGTGCGAGATGCAGAGAAAAAGAGCGAGGTCCCGTTAAAGGTCACCCAGCAATTATTCGGACTGACGCCGGCCGAGTCCACGCTGGCGGTGCATCTGGCCAATGGTCTGTCGCTGGAAGAAGCGGCGGAAGAGTTGGGTATACGTCACAACACCGCGCGTGCGCATCTGCGCTCGATCTTTTCCAAGACCGGCGTGCGCCGCCAGACCGAACTGGTGCGCATCATGCTCAATAGTGTCAGTGCGCTGGGGCAGCATACGCTGGGTTGATTCAACATAAAAAACGGGCAGCACGCGTTAAAGCGTGCTGCCCTTTGTCGCTGCTACCGGATTTCAGCGGCTATGGTTAGGCGCGAAAATCAAGTTGCAATCCGCCCTGTTCAATCCAGATCAATCAGACGCAAGGTCTTGAAGTAAATGAAGCGATCGTAGGGCAGGGCAACAGTATTGCGCCACAGATACATGCCTGCCGACCAGTTGTAGGGCTGGGT